>NZ_QSTE01000006.1:0-115263 GCF_003438115.1 Collinsella sp. OM08-14AT | reverse complement strand
TCAATGTTTTTATGTCCTGCTCATATCGTCTCTGCCGGCAGCTGGGGACACTCCTTGTCTCTTCTATGACTAGGTGGGGAAGGCGTGCGACAATGGTGGGCGTTGTGTTGTTCGCGCTAAGGAGTTGCCATGTTGTTGTGTCCCGTTTGCCATAAGCCGTTGGTGGACGACGAGCGCGGTGCTGCATGCGCGGGCGGACACCGGTTTGACCGTGCGCGCGAGGGCTATCTATATCTGCTGCGCTCGTCCAAGAGCGGCGACTCCATGGGCGATCCCAAGTCGCAGGCGCGCAGCCGTCGTGACTTTCTGAACCGTGGATACTACGCGCCGTTGCGCGATGCGATGGTCGAGCTGGTGCGCGAGCGGGTGTCTGGTCGTGCCGCGTCAACGAACTGCCCCATGACGTTGCTCGATATTTGCTGTGGCGAGGGCTACTACACCAGTGCCATGGGCGCGGTTTCGGGCGTGGATGCTTACGGCTTTGACCTGGGTAAAGAGATGGTGCGCCTGGCTGCCAAGCGCGGCGATGCGACCTACTTCGTGGCCAACATGAAGGACATCCCCGTGGCGGACGGCGCCTTCGATATGGTGACCGAGCTCTTCGCTCCCTTTAACGAGCGCGAGTTTGCCCGCGTACTGGCGCCGGAGGGCTCGCTCTACACCGTGGTGCCGGGTGCCCGTCATCTGTTTGGGCTTAAGGAAGTGCTCTACGATACGCCGTACCTTAACGACGAGAAGCTGCCGAAGACTACCGAGCTCGAGTTGGTCGGAACGCAGCGGGTATCTGCGAATATTACGCTCCAGACCCAGGCCGACATCGAGGCGGTGTTCCAGATGACGCCGTACTACTACCGCACGCGCCCTGCCGACAAAGAGCGCCTGGCAAACTTGGACACGCTCCAGACCGATATCGACTTTATCATCGCCGAGTACCGCCACTAACCTACCAAAAAGGGACAGGTTTATTTTGGTAGGTTTTATCTGGGCAAACGTAAAGGGCCGACCGCGTTGCTGCGCGATCGGCCCTTTTTAGTTGCTTGGCTTCAGAGGTTATGAGAAACGAGCGCTTACAGGCGGTCCTTGTTCTCGGCCTTAACGGCGTGTGCCTGCTGAACAAAGAACAGGTCGTACACCACGATGACAAAGGAGACGATATTGACGGAGCTGCCGCCGAGCGCGGGAAGCGTGAGCACGGCCTGCGCAATCGTGGCGATTGCGGCAACGATGCCGAGCTTAAACGCGCCATCCACCTGCGAAGGCTTGTTGGCACCCTTGATGCCTGCAACACCTGCGGCAAGATCGACAACGCCCTTGGCGACCAGCACGACCGCGGCGAGCATGGCGTTTGACCCGTACGTGGAATCGAGGTTGCCACTGGCGATACCGACGCCGGCGATGACGAGGCTGGCGATGCCCAAAACAAAGTAGACGAGGGCAAGGATTTTGAGAGTCTTGCGAGCGGAGCTCATGGCTGGTCCTTTCGATACGAGTACGCCAACCTGGCGCACCTCATGTGCTGCACATATGGTGAAGCACATTGTAGTTCAACGCGGCGATGCATGCGCCTGAAAGCGCCTTGAGCCCGCGCAGCCCAACCCAACCTTTCAAAAAGGAAAGCTGGACGTAAGCCAAATCGATGGCAGCTCATGTGCGGCACTGAGATGATGAGGCCGTAACAAGGAGCTGGTCTCAAGGAGGAGCCATGATGTACGGAGCAGGGCAAGTGCGTGAGCCGCGGTCGTTGGGAAGGCGCATGGGTGATTCTGTGATCGCTGCCGTGTGCACGGGATTGATGGCGGTGCTTTGCATTGGGATGCTGTGGGCCATGTCGCATGTGGGACAATAGCGGACGGTTGGGTGCCGATATAAACGGCGCTCACGTATTCGTTTTGCTTGCTAAGGAGTGTCCATGGGTGTCGCCGATCCCTTTTCTGTTGCTCGGGCGGCAGGGCTCGAGCTCGTGCGGACGTCCGAGGGCCTTACGCTCACCGACGGCACGATGGAGTTGCGTGCCGATTTTGGCCGCATGCTTCCACGGCTTAAACAGGGCCGTCTGCAACAAGAGTTGCTGGTAAAGGCTGCGCGCACAAAAGGCATCGAGCAACCATGGGCGATAGATGCCACGGCAGGCTTTGGCGAGGACTCGCTGTTGTTGGCGGCCGCGGGCTTTACCGTCGATCTGTATGAACAGGATTGCGTGATCGCGGCGCTTCTCAAGGATGCCCTGGATCGCGCGGCAGATGATCCGGCGCTTGCGACTGCCGCGGCGCACATGCGCTTACATGCGGGCGAGGATAGCATTGCCGGCCTTCGCCATGCAGCTGAGCTGATCGGGCGGGGCGAGCTTACCGCTCCCGACGTGGTATATCTGGACCCCATGTTTCCCGAGCGCAACAAGAGCGCGGCGGTTAAAAAGAAGTTCCAGCTCTTGCATCATTTGGAGCAGCCGTGCGCCGATGAGGAGGCGCTGGTCGAGGCTGCGCTTGCACCGCACCCGCGCAAGGTCGTTATCAAGCGGCCGGTGAAGGGCCCATTGCTTGCCGGCGTTAAGCCGAGCTATCAGCTTGCGGGCAAAGCCGTTCGCTACGATGTTTTGGTGCCGCCGCGCCCGTAGTTTGCGTGCGATTGCCGGTGCTTTGCCAGCGCCGTGCCGACGCGGAGCCTATTTCCAAGGGTGTGACGTCAGGTGCCAGCCACCGCAGTATTCGCATTTGTAGCAGGCCAAACCACGCCGCCCGCGGTTTTCGCAGTCGGCCATAACTGCCTCGGCCTCGGCGCGTGTGTCGTAACGGTTTTTGCGCTCGCACGATTTGTAGCGCCAGACTTCATCGCGCTCGGCGTCCAGGGCGTCGCGGCGCTCGTCCTCGCGCGCAAACAGGTCGCTCATATCGCCGCCGGTAGCAGCGCCCAAAAACTCGCTTTTGGCCTTTGACCAGGCGGCTCGCTTTTTGCTTCCCATCTGCTTCGCGCCCTTCTCAAAACGTTGGTATCATTGCCCAATCAATGTGATACCAATAAACGTGAGGTTGCCGCGTGATGATCAGAAAAACCCTCGATACCGACATTCCCGCCGTCATGGCTATCTATGACGCCGCCCGCGCGTTTATGCGCGCGCATGGTAACGCCACGCAGTGGCCCGAGGGCACGCCTTCGGCCGAGCAGCTGGCTGCCGATATTGCCGCTGGTGGCAGTTACGTGTGCGAAGTCGACGGCCGTGTGGTGGCGACGTTTGCCTTTTTACCGGGTCCGGACGAGTGCTATGACGTAATTGAGGACGGTCAATGGCGCAGCGACACTCCATATGCCGTGCTGCATCGCGTGGCATCCGACGGCACCGTGCACGGTATCGCGGCCGCGATGTTTGCCTTTGCCAAGGCGCGCGCCGACCACCTGCGTATCGACACGCACGCGGACAACCTGCCTATGCAGGGCGCGAGCATGAAAGCGGGGTTCGAGCGCGCCGGCGTCGTGTATGTTTCGGACGGCACGCCGCGTGTTGCGTTCGACTGGCTGCGCGAGGCGTAAGAGCAGGGGCGCGTGTCAACAATTCGCGCGAACGAAAATGGTCCCACCCGGGGCCATTTTCGTTCGCTGCGCTGATTTGCAAGCCGGCTTTCGCAAGGCGCGAACCTACGAAAATCGCCGCGCGGCAACGCAGGGCGATGAGCTCGGTCGGGGGATAGGGCTCGCTTCGCCCGCCGGCCCGTAAATTGTATCATCCAGTGTGGAACGAGGATGCCCGTTGCCGCGTGCGATGGGCTTGCAATAAGAGGAGAGCCATGACGAAGCAAGCTGTCGTTGGAATCTTGGCGCATGTCGATGCCGGCAAGACCACGCTGGCCGAGTCCATGCTGTTCAATGCGGGCCGCATTCGCAAGCGCGGCCGCGTGGATGACGGCGACTCGCACCTGGATACCAACGCGATTGAGCGCGAGCGCGGTATCACGATCTTCTCGTCGCAGGCCGTGCTCGACCATGGCGATACCCACGTCATGCTCGTGGATGCTCCCGGCCATGTCGATTTTTCTGCCGAGGCGGAGCGCACGCTGCGTGCCCTGGACTACGCGATTCTGGTGGTAGGCGCCAACGATGGCGTGCAGGGGCATACCGAGACCCTGTGGCGCCTGCTCGCGCGCTATGACATCCCGACGTTCATCTATATCAACAAAATCGATTTGGAGAATCCCGGCCGCGATGTTTTGCTGACACAGCTTGGGCAGCGTCTTTCCGAAGGCTGCCTGGATGCCAGCGAACTGCTGGCGGGCGGCGTCGTTCAGGAGGACGCTGCCGCGTTAGACGAAGAAGCGCTCGAGGAGTTTCTTGAGGCGGGTGAGCTTTCCGTCGCGACGCTGTCACGCATGGTCGCCGAGCGCAAGCTTTTTCCCTGCTTTGCCGGCTCGGCGCTCAAGGACCAAGGCGTGGACGAGCTGCTGGATGGCATATGTGCGCTGATGCGCGAACAGGCATGGCGCCCGGAGTTTGCCGCGCGCGTCTACCGCGTGAGCCGCGGAGATCGCGGCGAGCGCTTGGCATGGGTTAAAGTGACCGGCGGCACGCTGCATGCCAAGCAGATGATTGACGGACGTTCCGGTGCCGAGGCGTGGGAACAGAAGGCCGATCAGGTGCGCATCTATAACGGCGAAAAGTATGAGCTTGCCCAAGAAGTTGCTGCTGGCGGTATTTGTGCCGTGACGGGTCTTGCACACGTTCGCCCGGGGGATGCCCTGGGCGCGGAGCCCGCGGGCGATGCACCCGTCATTGCGCCGGTTCTCACCTATACCGTGCTACCGGGCGAACACGACGTCCATGTGGTATTCAAAGCGTTGACTGAGCTGGCAGACGAAGACCCCATGCTCGGCGTAAGCTGGAACACGTATCTTGAACAGATACATCTGCAGCTCATGGGAGCGGTGCAGCTCGAGGTCGTGCAGCGGGTGTTGGCAGATCGTTTTGGCCTTTCGATTGAGTTTGAGCCTGGCGGCATTCTCTATAAGGAGACTATTTCGAAGCCAGTCGAGGGCGTGGGCCACTTTGAGCCGCTGCGCCACTATGCCGAGGTGCATTTGCGCCTGGATCCGTTGCCAGCGGGTTCGGGCGTGCAGTTTGGCACCGTGACCTCGACCGACGAGCTCGATCTGAACTGGCAGCGTCTGACGCTCACCAACGCCATGGAGCGCGATCACCTGGGCGTGTTGACCGGCTCGCCCATTACCGATGTGCGCATTACGCTCACGGGCGGCCGTGCGCATGCCAAACACACCGAGGGTGGTGACTTTCGGCAGGCAACGTACCGCGCGATTCGCCAGGGCTTGATGCTTGCGCGCGAGGCCGGCGCGGCGGTGCTGCTGGAGCCGTGGTACCACTTTGAGCTCGAGGTGCCGGGGGAGTGCATGGGCAGGGCGCTTTCGGATGTCACGCGCATGGGCGCCGAGTACGAGCCGCCGGCGATGGCGGGCGACCGGGCGAAGCTTGTGGGTCGCGTGCCGGCATCCGAGGTACAGGATTATGCGCTGGAGGTGGCTGCCTACACGAGCGGCCACGGGCATCTGTACCTGGAGTTCGCCGGTTATGCGGCCTGCCATGATGCCGAGCGCGTCATCGAGGCGGCCGCCTATGAGCCCGAGACCGATTTGCCCAACACGCCCGACTCGGTCTTTTGCGCCCACGGCGCCGGCTACACGGTCAAATGGTACGACGTACCCGCCGCGGCGCACGTAAAGATCGATCCCGCCACCTTCCGCCCCTATCGCCCCGCCGACGCCGAGTTTTTCGGCCACATGTGACAAATGGACAGTCCCTTTGTCACATTCAGTTGGTGTAACTCGGTATAAGTTGGTATAACTATTATCAGCGTTTGCCAATCCGAGGAGGCCGACATGAATCCAAATCCCTTTAAGCCAACGGCTGGTAAGCGACCTCCGGTACTCATCGGTCGCGAGTCGGTCATCGAAGATTTCGAGGAAGGGCTCGATAACGGCGCCGGGGCGCCGGGCATGCTCATGCTTATTACGGGAAACCGCGGCTGTGGCAAGACGGTTCTCCTACGGGAGCTGCAACGTCTGGCCAGCGAGCGCGGATGGGCGGTTGTCTCCGATTCCGCTTCGCTTGGTTTATGCGACCGCTTGGCCGACGCGCTCCGCTCGAATAAACCCGTTGTGACGTCAATGGAGTTTGGGCCGTCATTTGGCCGAATGTCGGTCGAGGCAGCGCGGGCAAAAGGCGAGACGTTGCGGGGGCTGGTCAACGAGAGGCTCAAGAAGCTCGGTCCAAGCAAGGGCATCCTGTTTGCGATTGACGAGGCTCAATCTGCGTCTATCGAGGAGCTGGCGGCTCTTGCCGTTCTCTATCAGCAGGTGCTCGGAGACCAGGATGCCACGGGCTTGTCCGATAGCGACCAGCGTGGTCTTGCGCTGGTGTTCGCCGGCTTACCCAGTATGGTTGACGATCTGCTCGAAGAGCCGAGCGTGACGTTTTTGCGGCGTGCCCAGCAGCGTACGCTGGGGGCGATATCTTTGCCCAAGGTGCGCGATTCGTATATCCAGACGGTCAAAGACGCTGGTCTTTACGCTGACGCGGAGACGGCGGACCTTGCGGCGCGCAAAAGCATGGGACATCCCTATATGGTTCAGCTGGTGGGCTATTACATGTGGCGGTCTGCTGTCCGGCGTGGCTCGCAGGTCATCGAAAGGCGCGATGTCGAGGATGGCCATGCGGATGCCGTCTCCGAGTTCTACGAAGCGGTTGACGCGCCCCTGTATTACGGGCTGCGCAGTCCACAGCGCCTTTTTATCGAGGCCATGGCGGTTGACGAGGGTAAACCGACTCGCATGGCGGATATCATTGAGCGCTGCGATCGCACTCAGAGCTGGGCGAGTAAATATCGCGCAAGCTTGATTCGCGAGCGCGTCATCGAGGCTGCCGGATACGGCCTCGTCCGGTTTACCGTGCCCATGCTGGGCGAGTACATTCGAGATTGTGTTTTATGGCACGAGTAATGTGACAAAGGGACTGTCCCTTTGTCACATTCGATCAACAGGAAGGGGAGCGATGACGGTGTCGCAACAACCAGGCGCTATCGAGGTGCGCGGTGCACGTGTCCATAACCTCAAGGACATCGACATCGACATTCCGTTGGGAAGGCTCGTGGGCATTGCCGGTGTGTCGGGTTCGGGCAAGAGTTCGCTGGCACTGGGAGTTCTTTATGCCGAGGGCTCGCGCCGTTACCTGGAGGCGCTCAGCACCTATACCCGCCGTCGTCTGACGCAGGCCGAACATGCCCAGGTGGATGAGGTCTTGCACGTGCCGGCGGCGCTCGCGCTACACCAGCGTCCGAGCGTGCCGGGCGTGCGCTCGACCTTTGGCACCATGACCGAGCTCAACAACAGCCTGCGCCTGCTCTTTAGCCGCTGCGCCCATCACGTGTGCCCGCACTGCGGGGCGCGCGTGGAGCCGAGCCTTAACGTGGCTGCGGGTCTGTCGCTCACGTGTCCGACATGTGGCCGCGAGTTCTACGCTCCGGGTGCCGAGGACCTTGCCTTTAACAGTGGCGGCGCGTGCCCTACCTGCGGCGGTACCGGCGTTATGCGCGAAGTGGACGAGGCGAGCCTGGTGCCCGACGAGTCAAAGACCATCGACGAGGGCGCGGTGCTTCCCTGGGGCACACTCATGTGGGATCTGATGAAGCAGGTGGCCGGCGAGATGGGTGTGCGCACCGACGTGCCGTTTAACCAGCTCACGCCCCAAGAGCGCGATATCGTGTTCTATGGCCCGGCGGTCAAGAAGCACATTCTCTACGTTCCTAAAAACGGCGAGGGTGCCACGCCGCTCGACTTTACCTATTACAACGCCGTCTATACTGTCGAGAATGCGCTCGCCAAGGTCAAGGACGATAAGGGGCTTAAGCGCGTGGCTCGCTTTTTGCGCGAGGGCCCATGCCGCGATTGCGGCGGCACGCGTCTCTGCGAGGCTGCGCGCCAGCCCCAGGTGCGCGGTATCAATCTGGCGCAGGCCGCGGCCATGACGCTGGGTGAGGCGATTGAGTGGGTGCGCGGGGTGCCCGCATCCTTGCCGGCCGAGATGCAGCCCATGGCGACGGATATCTGCGATTCATTTTTGGGCGCGGCCCGTCGCCTGGTCGATTTGGGTCTCGATTATCTTTCGCTCGACCGCGCCGGTGCCACGCTCTCCACGGGTGAGCGCCAGCGCGTACAGCTCGCACGCGTGGTGCGCAACCGATCGACGGGCGTGCTTTATGTGCTGGACGAGCCCTCAATTGGCCTGCATCCTGCCAATGTCGACGGCCTGGTGGGTGTGATGCGCGACCTAGTGGGCGACGGCAACACCGTGGTTGTTGTCGACCACGATACGCGCGTGTTGGCGGAGGCTGATTATCTGGTTGAGATGGGCCCCGTTGCCGGAGCAGGCGGCGGCAATGTGATCGCCGCTGGTACGGTGGACGAGGTCGAACAATCGCAGGGCAGCCGCATCGCACCGTTTTTGCGCGCAGACCCCAAGCGTTTGCGCCCGCGGGTGGCTGACGACGAAATGTTCGATCAAGGCCATATCCGCATGGCGACCGATGCCATCCATACCGTCAAACCGCTCGAAGTCGATATACCACGCGGTCGCCTTGTCACGGTGACGGGCGTTTCGGGTTCGGGCAAGACGACGTTGGTACTCGAGACGCTCATCCCGGCGCTCAAGGCGCAAGCGGCTGGCGAGCGCCTGCCGAGGCACGTGCGTTGGGTCGATGCCGAGGGCATCGCGCGCGCCAACCTGATTGACGCCACGCCCATTGGCGCCAACGTGCGCTCGACGGTGGCGACCTATGCCGACATCCATGACGAGCTGCGTCGCGCCTTCGCCCGCACGCCCGAGGCCAAGGCAGCCGGCTACAAGGCAGGCGCGTTTAGCTACAACACTGGCGCCTTGCGCTGCCCTACGTGCGATGGCACAGGATCGATATCACTCGACGTGCAGTTTTTGCCCGACGTCGAGATCGTCTGCCCGGCATGTCGCGGCTCACGTTATGCAGACGCGGCCTCGCATATCCATCGCGAGGGCAAGGACGGGAGCCTACTTACATTGCCGCAACTTATGGATATGAGTGTGGACGAGGCCATTGACGCCACGTTGGGACTCAAGAAAGTCCAGGCGCGCTTGCAGACCTTGCGCGACCTGGGCCTGGGCTACCTGACGCTTGGCGAGCCCACGCCGGCGCTTTCGGGCGGCGAGGCACAGCGGCTTAAGCTTGCGAGCGAGATGGGCCGCGTGCAGGACGATGCCGTATTCGTGTTCGACGAGCCCACGATCGGCCTACATCCGCTCGATGTTCAGGTGCTGCTGAGTGTGTTTGATGGCCTCGTTGCCAAGGGCGCCACGGTTATCGTGATCGAACACGACCTCGACCTTATCCGTAATGCCGATTACGTGATCGACATGGGCCCGGGCGGCGGCGATGCGGGCGGGCGAATCGTCTACGCCGGTACGCCGGGCGACATCGCAGCTTGCTCCAAGAGCATTACCGGCCGCTATCTATAGGCGATGTGACAAAGGGACTGCCCCTTTGTCACATTGACTTCTATTTCACGCATTGAGCGGCGAGATAGTCGCGGAAGAATGGCAATTCAAAAGCGACGATTCCGCGCCCGCGTTCTCCAATGATGCCGGCATCTATCATGCGGCGTCGGTAGCGGGAGACCTGCTGCGGAGAACGCTTAAGGCGGTCGACAAGGTCAGCGGTGGTGGACTCTTCCTCGTCATCGAGCATGGCGATGAGGAATCGCTTGTCCTCTGCAGTGAGTTCCCGATAGGTTGCCGCGAGGATTCGGTCATCCATCTCGTCGCGTGCGATTTTGATTCCTAGGTCAAAGTCACGTGACGAGATTTCCTTCGAATCGCTTGTAAGATCCCAGGCACGGTAGCCTACGAGTTGCAATAGGAAGGGAAAACCAGAGATCGAGCGAACGGCTCTATCGATTCCCTCAGCATCTGCTAGGCGATCGTTTTCCTGGATTGTGCGAATTAGGGCCTCGCGCACGTCATAGTCGGCAATGCGACCCAGATGATATTGTTGGGCGCGGCGAAGGAACGAGACCGTCTTGTGGTTCAGTAGCGTCGATACGTTGTTGGGAAGTCCCGCCATGAGCAGGGCGACGCGTTTCCCATCGGTCACAAAGTGCTGATACGTCGCTGCGAGCTGAATCATCTCGTCGAGTGTCGGGTCCACCTCGTCAACCGTGACGAGCAGACCGGTGCCCGCCTCGTTGAGCTGGTCGATGATGTCGCTCATGCGATAACGCCAGGTTGAGACATCGTGAACGCGATTGACCTCGATGCTGCCGAGCGGTGCAATTCCGAGACCGGTGACTTCGAAGTTGTTAGACGGGTCGATAAGATGGCCTGCAGCACGTTTGGCCCCGAACTCGATTTCCTCAAGCATTCCCGAGAGCGCGGTCGTCTTTACGGCAATCCAGCCATGGGATTCCGCCCTTGTCGCGAGCGACGACATGAGAGCAGTTTTACCGGTTCCACGCGCGCCTGAGAAGATCGAGGTCAATTCCGGGCGTCTGCGCTGGCTCAAGAAGGCACGGTCCAAATCCCGAATAATCTGTTGTCTGCCAGCGAGATGGGCAGGAACCTCGCCAAAGCTAGGGGTAAACGGGTTTTCGAGGTATTCCACAATGCCCTCCTTTAGCGTCTCAGGTTAATTTCATTTTATTCTAGTTAATCTCAATTAAAAACGATTAATTTCATTTCAAAGTATAAGGTTGGCGCCGTGCGTTGTCGAAGCGGTGCTTGAATAGCTTACGTTGGAGCCCGAAAATGGGTTCAACCCATTCGCGAAATTTGCACGCCCTATTGTGAGTGGGCTCTCAGATGAGCTGAAGCTGCCATCGTGCGGCTGATAGGGACAATCATGAAAAACAGAATCTATGGGTATGCTCGAGTTTCGTCAGCAGACCAGAACCTGGATCGCCAACTGGATGCGCTGGAGCGGTTTCCGGTCCAAACGAATTTGATCTATGCTGACAAAGCGAGTGGAAAGGACTTCAGGCGTCCTCAGTACCAGCGTCTTCTTCGTCGTCTGCGCGAAGGGGACGTTCTGGTGATTAAGAGTATCGACCGATTGGGTCGCGACTACCGTGAAGTTCTCGATGAATGGCGTCGCCTAACGACGGACAAACGCGTTGCCATCGTGGTGCTCGATATGCCATTGCTTGATACACGCGAACAACCCAATGGAATTACGGGGACTTTTATTGCCGACCTAGTGCTTCAGGTTTTGAGCTACGTGGCTCAGGTGGAGCGCGAAAACATAAAGCAGCGCCAGGCGGAGGGTATCGCGTCGGCGCGTCTGCGGGGTGTGAGGTTTGGGAGACCGACGCTCGAACGTCCGGATAGCTACCGCGATGTCATCAAATCATTCGAAGGAGGTGAGGTTACGAGGCAAGAGGCCGCAATGCTCCTGAACGTCAGCGCATCGACGTTCGATCGTTGGAGACGGGCGGATACGAACTGATATGACCGTTCGCCGTCTGTCCGTCCTCTTTAACTAGACATTTTGACGAGGGGAGTTTATTGCACGGAGTCCACTCCTTCCCTCGATGTTTATCCAGTTCACGCCCTGGAACCAAATAGTGCCACCGCGTTGCCAATTCGTCTGCTTTTTGACGAGGGGGCTAGATATCGTGTTTTGTATTTAAAGGAGGACAAGATGAAAAGGCATTATGGGATGGCTGCGGCGATCTCGCTATTTGCGACGGTGCTCTGTGGGGCACTTCTGCTGAGCGGCTGTTCACAGGTTGAGAAGAAAAACGATGGGCCTGATTATGCCGATGAACGTGCAATGGCCGTGATTGCTCAAGGCTATCAAAAGCGGTCGGATTACCTTGAATCACTGGGAGAGGATGCTGATCTGGGCTCTAATAAAGTTCGAAAAGAGGCAATTAAAACCGAGATCGATAACGACAAAGAACTCAAAAAGGCGTCATTTAAAGACACTAAGATGCAAGAAGACGTCATTGCCTATCTCAATCTGCTTGATAATCAGCTTGATGTTGTCAAGAAGTATGCGGAATCGGATCCCAAGTATTACGACGAATGGGAAAAGGCCTATGACGCACGATCTGCACAGCTTAAGAAACTGGTTGATCGGTATGACTTGACGGTCGATGATGAGTATCGAGATGCGTTTGACGAGCTGATCAAGAACGGTAGGACCGTGGAGGAGAAGACGCATAATGATGAGGTTATCAACGGCCTGCTCTCATCGGCGACCTTTGAGAAAAGTGACGACGGCTACGGCCTCTATACGTACACCGCAATAGTCGAAAACACCTCTGACATATCGTTCGAAAACGTTTTTCTAAATGTTGCTCTTTACGATGCCGATGGTGTAAGGGCGGAAGAATGCTACGCAGATACATCCGCCTTGGCGCCTGGCGAGAAAGTGAAGTTTGAGGTAATGAGTGAGGTAGACGCTTCGAGGGTCGCGCCGACAGTATCGAATTACAGCATCAAGGAATAATTCGCGGGAATTGGAAAGAATGCGCGACCATTTTCTCCGAACGGTCGCGTTTTGCATTAAGCCGTTGACGGAATGATTCGTGCCGTCATGTACACGATGGAAGATGATGGAGAAGTCGGGCCCATAAAAGAAAGGCGAAGCAGGATGACAAGAACAAACTTGTTTACAACAATAACGCAAAAGCTAATCTTTGGCGGTTTGCTGGCTGTTACGGCCGTGGCGACTGCCGGGTGTATCTGGTTGTATTTGACACGTAATCCTACAACGATCACCGATGATTCGATTCGCGAGGAGATCGCGCCGGTCGTAAAGCTTGTGACGTACGAATATAACTTTACGCAGCTGCTCTCAATCGATGAAGCGGGGAATCCGCTTGGGTGGGAAAACCCCTTTACGTCTAAGCGATATGTCGCAACGATTGACGGCAAGGCTGATATCGGGATCGATGCCGATAAAATGAAGATTGAAATCAAGCGGGTTGATATGAACGACGAGAACTCAGAGGTCAAGAGCGTAAGGGTTACATTGCCTCACTCGGAAATCACCTCTTTCTCAACAGACCCCAATACATTGAAGAAATATGTTGAGGACAATGGTTTTCTGAACTGGAATCAAGTAAGTACGGACGATCTGAACGGTTTGTTGAAACAGGCGAAGAAAGAGCAGACCAAGAAGGTCGAAGAGAGCGATATGCTCAAAGAATCTGATGATAGAGCCAGCGGATTGATCGAAAAACAGGTCAAAGCCCTATGCGGCGACGATGTCGATATTAACGTTACGTTTAAGTAAGGGTGAATGGTGTGTCCGATAAACGACAACAGTTTGGTGAGGCGGAGCCCGAAAAGCAGCAGAAGCCCGGTGTCGGTTCTTCTTCGCTGGAGAACATAATGTTTGGAGCATTAAATGGCGCGCAAAACGCCATTATGGGTGTGGTCAAGGAGACCCAAAAGAAATCGAGTGAATTGGCGGACGCCGCTAGCCCGTTGGCGGATAATGCGCTTAAAGGTATTACTGACTTTGCAAATGGGATTGCTTCTGCAACTGCAGCCGCGGCGAATGAACGCTACAGCGCAAAGCGACAAGAGCAACTCGGCCTGCCATCGACGCTCGTTGACGATAACGGTGATTGGGTGTTGCCCGATCCGTTGCTGACCAATCAAGAGCTTGCCGAGCTTGAGGTATTGACCGAGCAATACGAAAAGATGGTAGCGCCTTCAAAGCTCAAGCAGCTGACCGATATGGCTGGGCTAAAGATACCGGAGAATCTTCGCACTGCCGTTGGAGATGCGGTCGATGAGCTTACAAGCGAGATTCAGCAACAAGAGCTATATGCACAGGTTATGAAGCAGGTCGTCGATGGTTTCAAAGCTATCGAGGAGCAAGCTGCCAAGTACAGCGTTACTGAGGCGCAGATTGTTGAGGCCGCAAATACTACGCTTGAAGGCGTTACTATCCGTTCGATTGACGAGTTATTCATGCTTCGTAGTTTTGACGTCGCGAGGATTGCGGCAGGTGAGAACGGTAGACACTTGCTGCTTGCGGCGACCGAGGGTGCGGTGACGGGTGCTCCTGGGTTTGCCGGTTTGCCCTTCAATATCGTATTCAGCATGTTTCTCTATTATCGCGCGGTGCAGTCGGTTGCCATGATGTACGGATTTAACGTTAAAGAGGATCCGGCTGAAATGGTCATTGCGGGCGATGTGTTTTCAAACGCGATGGCTCCGTCGGCAGGCTCTGCTGATGGCATGGCTGTCACAATCGGTAAAGTAATGCTTGTAGCCGAGATGGAGGGTGTGAAGCAGACGGTCAAGAAAGGCTGGACGGCAATGGCGGCACGGGGCGGCGCGGCTATGCTTGTCACGCAGATTCGCGCCCTTGCTAATGCCGCTGCACGTAAGGCACTCGAGAATGCCGGCAAGAAGTCGCTCGAGAATAGTGTTTTCAAAAACGTACTCGAACAAATTGGCAGGAATATCACTCAAAAATCCCTCGGCAAGGCCATTCCCGTGTTTGGCGGCGTTGTCGGCGCCTTGTTTGATGTCTCGCAGATGAATCGTGTTTTGCAATATGCCAACATCTTCTACCATAAGCGGTTCATCATTGAAAAACAGGAGCGTATTGCAATACTTGTCGGTATGGAGACGGCCTCTGTGAACGGTGAGGTTGAGGCTTGCGATGCAGAAGGATAACCGACCGTGTTCTTCGATGACGGAGAACTTTGGCGGCGTTTGGTGCAAATCGGTATAGGTAGGGGTGCGGACCTAATTGCGTGACAAAGGGACTGTCCCTTTGTCACATTCCTGGGAAGTTTGACTGGCGCAGGGCCTCGTAGAGGACGATGGCGGCGCTGTTGGAGAGGTTGAGTGCGCTGATGCGGTAGTCGTCCGGATTGACGAAGTTGCCGCAGATATCCTGTCGAAGGATGGCTTCGTGTCTGTCCTCGGTATGCCCGAGCGACTCCTCGTGGGCCTCCCAGGCGTCGGCGTTTTCGAGCGAGTCGCAATCGCGCAACATGGGGATGCGCTCGCAGCGCTCGGGCGCCGCGGCAAGCAGTGGCTCGGGAATCCCCGAGCTCTCGCTGCCAAAGACCAAAAAGTCACCGTCGCGGTAGGTGCTTTGCGCATAGGTTCGGCGCGCCTTTTTGGTTAGCAGGTGCAGGCGCTCGTCGGCGGGGGAGAGGCCGTTGCGCGCAAGGAAATCCTTCCAGCCGGCATATGTCGTCACGTCCAAGTTTTGCCAGTAGCCCAGGCCGGCGCGACGCACCGTCTTGTCGTCGAGTGAAAAGCCCAGTGGCTCCACCAGATGCAGGCGGGCACCGGTAACCACGCAGGTGCGGCCGATATTGCCCGTATTGGCCGGAATCTCGGGCGCATACAGCACAATGTTGAACATGAATCTCCTTGGCTCAGAACGAAAAACCACCACGAAGGGCACCTTCGTGGTGGTTTGGCGGTTACGTAGGCGGAAAAATGCCCGCTTGGATAAACCTAGGCGCGGTGCCAGTCGGTCAGGCAGGCATCGAGGGAGGCGATGAGCGCGTCTTTGTCCATGTGACGGCCGATGATGCACAGGCTCGTCATGCGGTCGCCCGTCTCGTCGTCCCAAATCTGCATGATTTCGGGGTTCTCGTCGATAATCTTCTGCTTCTCGCCCTCGGGCGCAGAATCGACAAACAGGCCGTTTTCCATCAGACGCATCTGGTGGCCGGCCTGCTCAAACATGTAGCACATGTCCGGATCGCCGGTCTGCCACAGCGGACCCTTGACGCGAATGACTTCGTCGGGCCACTCCTGCTCAACAAAATCGGTGAACTTCTGCAGGTCAAACGGCTTGCGGCGCGAGTACACAAAGGTCTCGATGTCGTACTCGAGCACCTCGGGGTCGTCGTGCTCCTCGGGATGCTCCATGGCCTCGATCCAGGCGGCGGAGTTGTAGGCGCGCATAAAGTCGAAGCGGTCGGTGTCGAGCAGCTCCTCCATGGGGACCTCGCCGTTTTGAGCCTCGACAATCACGGCGTCCTTCTGCAGGCTGCGCACGATGGCTTTGAGCTCTGCGATCTGCTCGGGGGTGACGGTGTCAGTCTTATTAAGAATCAGCGTGGAGCAAAACTCGATCTGCTGGATGAGCAGGCTCTCGATGTCATCCTCGTCAATGTCCTCGGCCAGCAGGTCGCGACCGCCGTTGAACTCGTCGTACATGCGGGCGCAGTCGACCACGGCCACGATGTTGTCGAGCGCGAGCTTGGGCTCGCCGCCCACCTTGGCCTCGTCGCAGAAGCTCGAGATGGTGTAGGCGATGGGGATAGGCTCGCAAATACCCGAGGCCTCGATGATGATGTAGTCGAACTTGCCCGAATCGGCGATGCCCTGCAGCTGGTTGGCCAGGTCGTCCGAAAGCGTGCAGCAGATGCAGCCGTTGGTGAGCGGGATGAGGTCGTCGGTCTCGGAAAGGCCGCCGTCGGCGATAAGGCTAGCGTCGACGTTGATCTCGCCGATATCGTTGACGATCACGGCGGCGCGGATGCCGCCGTCGTTGGCGAGGATGTGGTTGAGCAGCGTGGTCTTGCCGGCACCGAGGTAGCCGGTAAGCATGATGATCTTCACGGGTTTGTTGGGCATGTGCCCTCCTTTGTTAGACATGGCTTACAGTTGAATCTTATGCCAAACGCCTGCTCTTATACCCACGCGCCGACAAATAACACAGGCTACTCCCAGGCTCCCCATACATCAGGGCAATAACCGACGGTGGCCTTTTTGCCGTTGCGCACGATGGGCTCGGCCAGAACCTGCTGGTTCTCGAGTAGCTTGTCGAAGCGCTGGCTGGTGGTGAGGTGCTGGATGAGTGCGAGCGTCTCCTCGTCCTTAGCCTTGGGGTTGAGCAGCTTGTCGATGCCGCCGACCGCCTGCATCACGCTCGTGAGCTCGCCCTTGCTCATCTCCTTTTCCTTAAGGTCGATAAACTGCACCTTAATGCGGCGCTCCTTAAAGTAGCGCTGGGCCTTCTTGGTATCGAAGGACTTTTTGGTGCCGAAGATTTGCACGTTCATGTATTTGTTCCGCCGTTCTAACGAACGGCGGTCACATCGACGCTGCAAAGCCATCTGATGGGCAATCTGCCTTTCAATCGTCGGGCGCGGGCAAAAGCCCAGCGCCCCCTCTTTCAAGGCACCTTTCCTCATCAGCTGGCTTTTCGCTGACATTGATAGAGCATCGAGGTGACCACCGCTGGACTTATCGAATAAAGTTGGTGCGCGCGCGATCGGCCTCGGGGGCTTCGATGCCGGCGGCCTTTCCCGCCTCGATGCAACGCAGCAGCCAGGCCATGTTTTTACCGATGTTTCGCATGGTGGCAAGGCCCTCGGCGTCCTGGGCGGCCTCGCCCGGCATGGCACCGAAGACGTTGTTCCAGTAGGTGGATGCTACCACGGGCATCTGGTTGATGGTGAAGTACTTGTTGAGCACGTCGAAGGTGGTCGACGTGCCGCCGCGACGGGCAACGGCGACAGCGGCGCCCGGCTTGTGCGTAAAGGCCTTGCTGCCTGCATAGAATGCGCGGTCGAGTGCCGAGAGGATGCGTCCGCTGGGATGTGCGTAGTAGACGGGCGAGCCAAAGACAAAGCCGTCTGCCTGCTCGGCAGCGGCAATCAGCTCGTTGACCACATCGTCGTCAAAGGTGCAACGGCAATCGAGCTTGCCGCACTGGCCGCAACCAATGCAATCGCGAATGGGCTTGGCGCCCAGCTGAAACATCTCGGCCTCGATGCCTTCGGCGTTAAGCTGCTCGGCGACCTCGGCGAGTGCGCGGGCCGTGTTGCCGTTTGCCTTGGGGCTGCCATTGACCAAAAGAACCTTCATCACAAACTCCCTCTGCTGTCGGTGACTTCTGCAGAGGATTATCGCACGAGCGGGCAGATGGCGTGGGGCACGATGCCGGCCCCGAGGGCCCACGGCAGGCACGCTTACCAGGTACGAGCGGGATACGGTCCAGAGGATGTTGGAGTGCGGGGCCTCGTGCGAGCAGATTGTAAGGGGTCTGGGCGGGTCGCCCTCGATGGCGAGCTTTGAGGCCTTGGAAGGCGGGCTGCTGCGGCGGCTATGGTTTATACTAAGGCGGTTGCTATCGAGTAATTCATACTTGGTTTGATTCGATTGTGAATGCGTAACTAGGATGGAAAGCAAAGGAAACTCTATGGAAACAGAGGATGCTGTTTGCTTGATGACTTCGATTGCCTTGATTGTCCTTTCAATCCAATACCGAAGAGGAAGATGGCTCTGCTCAATTGCTGGATATGATGTCACAAAAAGGGAGAGCGAGATTGATATACGCCCTTACGCAAAGCTGATTTCTTCTGTGACGTTATGGATGGGGCTGCTGTTTTTCTTGTGGGCGGTAGAGGGCTGGGTACGCGATTGGAATACCAGCGTTTTTGAAGTTTTGGTTCTACTTCTGTTCAGCTTGGCCTCTTTGTCGTTCGTGCGGCTCGTTAGGTTTGTGTTTATGAGGCGATAGCCAGCGGAAGTGGCTGGACGACAAAATGGACCAATGCAGCCAATTGTCAATAGAATTTGATAGGCTTGGCTTAACAGATTTACTCGAGGGCATATCCGTGGCGGGGGATAGGTTCTATCTTGTTGAGCACTTATTTGCATCAGGCAAAGTAAACCAAGAGTATCGAAACGGTGCCCCCGGGCCCCGGGAGGGACTGAGGGGACGTTCGGCTAACTGCGGGTACGACCTATTTGCCCAATGTGTTCGGTTGAGATCGGAAATTAACCATCATGCGCCCCATAACGCTAGTCCAGCTTGGTGCCCGGTACCTGCGGCGCCTCTTTAATCAGCGCATTAAGTTCGTTCAAAATGGAAACGGGCTGTCGGTCGACGGCGTCCAGATGAAGCGTCGCCACACGAAGGGGCGGCTGATATTCAAATGAGCCAAGGAGCACGGGCGATCCCAAGAACCGTTCGATTTCGTCTGCAACCGCGTCGGTCTCTTCGGGATCAAAGTCGTCGAAGAGCGCCACGAACATCGGTCCGGTCGAGCGGAACAGACGACCCTTGCCGCGCGAGCAATCCATGAGGCAGGCGGCGCTTTCTGCCAAAACGCGGTCGCCTGCATCAAAGCCAAAGCGGGCATTGACCTGTGCGATTTCGTCGATTTTAATGGCGATCAAGCCCGCGTTTCGTGCCACGCGACGCATCTCGCCAATGGCGTTGACCAGGGCGTGGATATCGCCCAGACCGGTCACGGAATCGGTCGTATCTGCCAAGCTTCGGTTGGTGACAATGCCCACATACATGTTGGGCTCGGTATCGGTGCCGTCCAGGCGGTAACCCGTGCAGTCGCAAAGCGCGTATTTTCCGGCGGTATTCATGACGCGATACTGCATGCAGTGGAAGTGCCACGTGCCGTTTACCACCATATCGAGCTCGGCACGTACGTTGTCGCGGTCCTCGGGGTGAACATGGGCAAGCCATATATCGAGCGAGTTGTAGGGATGCTGGGAGGGTAGGTCAAAATCGCGCACGGCATTAACCGACCATTGCGATTCGCCGGTGTCGAGGTTAATGATGAACGGATAGCGTGTCTCGGAGCTCATGGAGATCGCTTGAAACACTCGGTCGTTGCAGGGGGGGGGTTGTTCGGTGATCGGGCGTTGCAGCGCATCGCCTTCTTCCGGTTGTTGCACACGGTACATGAGCTTGTAGCGATACATTTTGCGGTCGGCGTCCTTTGTCATCTGGCGACGCGTATCGCCTGCAAGCGGGTCGACGCGCGAGCAGCCAAAGCTAAAGCTGGCGATCATGGGCGCCTTGCCGTCCGATGTTGCCTCGATAAGATTGGCACGCGTCCACTCTAGGCGCTGCTCGAGCTCGGCTTCGTTTGTCGTGGGGGATATAAGTACAAATTCGTCTCCACCGATACGGAACAGCAACTCATCGTGCTCCATTGTCTCGGTGAGTGCGCGGCAGATGCTCAGAATGTAGCGATTGCCCTCGGCGTGGCCAAACTTATCGTTGCAATGCTTGAGGCGATCGATGTCAATATAGGCACAGGTGAAGGGGGTGCCTTTGCGCCAGAGCTGATCGACATGGCGGTCGAGTCCGCCACGGTTGCCAAGATTGGTGAGCGAGTCGATATAGGCGCCGTGCTCAAGCAACTCACGTTCTTGTTGCAGGATGGCGAGCGTTTTCTGCAGTTGCTCACCGATGGCACGCAGCTCCGGGGGCAGCGCGGCAACATCGAGCTCGGTGGTTGAGGCCCCGTTCGCAAGTCGCTGAAGATGAGCGATGATTGATTGCTCGCCCAGGCGATACGACTCGTTCATGATGGATTGCCTCCTTGGATGGAACAATGGTTTGTATCTTACTCCCAATTCGGTTTAGATTGGAGTATTAGTTAGCTCATGGGAACAAACGCTCCCCTCGACGGTGGCGTTTTGCGTGCGAGCGTATTAGTTGTCGTTGCCACCATCGAGCAATGCCTCAAAATCCTCCGCCTGCATGGGGCGGTAGTAGAGGAATCCCTGAGCGTAGCGGGCGCCCATGTGGCGCAGCATGTTTGCCTGCTTGTCCGTCTCGACGCCTTCGATCACAACGGGCAGATGGAGTGACTGCGCCATCTCGAGCATTGATGAGATGATTTGCACGCTGCGGCCCTCATCGCCGTTATCGGGCACAAACGTGCGATCGAGCTTGATGACGTCGACGTTGACGTTCTTGAGCATCGCGAGCGTGGACTGGCCGGTGCCAAAATCGTCCATATAGGTCGAGAAGCCGCGGGTGTGCAGGTCGGCCGTTAGTTTATCCACGGCCTCGGACTCTCCCGTATAAGCTGTCTCGGTGATCTCGATGCGCATGAGCTCGGGCGGCAGGTTGTATTGGGCGGCGAGCGCTCCCATATGCTCGGCAACGTTGCAGGCGAGGATATCCACGCGCGACACATTAAGCGAGATCGGAACCACGCGAAGCCCCCGATTGATGCGCTCGCGCAGCCACAAGGCAACGCCCTGCCAAACGTATTTGTCGAGCGTCACCACAAAACCGCTTTCTTCGAGAGCGGGGATAAAGGTGGCGGGCGAAATGAGGGAGCCATCCTTGTCGATCCAGCGCGTGAGCGCTTCGGCGCTAATGATCTCGCCGGTTTCCATGTCGACCTGGGGCTGCAGGTAGTAGGTAATACGGCCGTTGGAGAGCGCGTACTGGAATTCGGTCAGCGTGCGGTGGAACGCGATTTCGCGCTCGTACTCCTCGGGGCGGAAAATGGCAATGCGCTCCTTAAAGTCGTTTTTTGCGCGCCGATTGGTAAACATGGCCTTGGCCTGCGCATCGATGGTGATTTTCTCGTTGGAGTCGATGGGGTAGACGCCCATGGACGGCCAGAATCCCACGCCGTCATCATACTTGGCCACGGCCTGGCGAACGCGGCTATAGATCTGATGGACGGTGTCGTGTTCAAAGGGGATGAGTATGCAAAAGTCGTCTTGGCCCCAGTACCCTGCGACGCCCATGTTGGCATTCTCGATGTCCTTGAGGACCGTGCCCACATCGGCGAGCATGCGGTCGCCCTCGGCCTGTCCGTGCCATTCGTTGAACAGTCGCATGTGTCCCATATCGACGGTGGCGATACACCAGGCGCCGTTGCGCCTTGTCTCGAGAAATTCGTTGGCGCGGCGCATAAACACGCTGGGTCGATAGAGACCCGTGAGCGGATCGATGCGTTCGGCGATGGCGCTTTTGCGCTCCACCTCGGGTATGGGGAGGCTGTCGTTGGGAACAAGCCCGCCGGCCGTGCGAATGCGACGGTCGAGTTCGCCTAAAACGGCGGCCGTTTGATTGGTCAGGTGCTCGTAAAAGGCCGGAACGACAAGACAGACGGGGGTAATGGTGTCGTCCGCGATTCGAACGGGAGCGAAAACGGCCTCTTTGAGATGTTGGATCAGTTGCTCGAATGCTTCGTGATCCAAATTGTTGCTAAGCACGACGAACTGGGCGTTGCGTGAGCGGAAGACGCGACTCCTGCCGCGAGTAATCGACAGCATGCGGCCTGCGTATTCGGCGAGCATGTTGTCGACGGCCTCGGCCCCGTAGAGCTCGTTGAGCTTTGCCGTGCCGCGAACGCGCACTGCTATAAGCCCCGTCTTGCAACGGTCGCGACGGCAGGCATCGATAGCGTTGATCAGCGTGCGCTGCGTTCCGAGGCCCGTGGCGGCGTCGACGGTCTCGGCAAGCGAGTGGTTGACGAGCTCGCCGACATAGAGCGAGGGGACATTTCCGTCGCCGTCGATACGAAACCCGCGAGCACGGCCGAGGATGTAGTCGCCGGCGGCGTTGCGCACGCGGTACTGCATGACGTGGCGATGTTTGGAGCCGTCATAGATTTGGTCGATGTCGTTGGTATAGGCCTCAAGGTCATCGGGATGGACACGCGTTTTCCAGTAATCGTGGCAGTTGTCTATATGCTCCGAAGGAAGACCAAGATCGCGCAAGGCGCCTTGTGACCAAAGGGTTCGATGTTTGTCCAAGTTCTCGATAAAGAAATATCGGCCTTCGTTGAGCATCGAAAGGGCGTCGAAAATGCGATCGCTTATTTCGAAGTCGTCGGTGTGGGCTTGTGCGATATTGCGTCGATCAAGGTGCACGGCATGACGTAGCTTGTAGTCGTACATGCGATGATCGGCATCGTTCGTCAAGCGATTGGGGGCTTCGCCCAGGGCGGGGTCGGCGTGTGCCACTCCGTAGCTAAACGAGTGAGGCATCTTGGAAGCGTTGTTTTCGAGCAGTACCGTTCGGCAGTGTTCCAGACGTTCGGCAAGGTCGTCCTCGGTCGCAATCGTAGATAGGATGGCGAACTCGTCGCCCCCCAGACGAAATGCCGCCTCGTCCACCTTCATATACAGTTTGAGATAGAGGCTCACCTGCAAGATATAGCGGTTGCCCTCGTCATGTCCAAAGATGTCGTTGCAGTGCTTAATGTTATCGATGTCGATAAACGCCATGGTCACGGGCAGTTCCTGCTCCCAGAGTTCCTCTAAGGAACGGGTAAAGCCGCCGCGGTTGCCAAGTCCGGTGAGCTCGTCGGTAAAGGCGGTCCTGATCAGATCGTCCTGACGCTCCAGAAGGTCACGGATGGTCTTTTCGAGCGTTTCGGTATTATTGCTGGCGTTATCCATACTGTAAGCGGCTTTCTGAGGTCGGGGCGGATTGCGTCGGGCGAGCTCGTTGTGCACATGCGTTGCTGCTCAACGCCTTGCGTGTTTCCAAGCCCCCGCCTTGCTGCGTCGTTGGGTTTATTTGTCGGTTCGTGCTCTCGGCTGATAACTACTGAGTAGTATAAACAAGTGTATGGAATTATGTAGGGGTGCCCATGTTGCGGGCGGCCATTATTCGCCAAACGGTAACGCGACGATGTTCGATGAAAATGCGACTGAGACGATATTTGTTGATGGGTATACTTGTTCCGTTTTAAAACGCAGGAACGGAGATGGTCGCATGGCACAGTCAAATATGACGAGCACGGTGGGGCTGGCGCTCGAGGGAGGCGGCTACCGCGGTATGTATACGGCGGGCGTGCTCGACGTTTGGATGGAGCACGGTTTGACCTGCGACCATATGGTGGGCGTCTCGGCGGGCGCGGCATTTGGCTACAACTTTAAATCGCGCCAGATCGGCCGCGCCATTCGCTATAACAAGGCCTATTGCGCCGACAAACGCTATGCGAGCGTGACCAGCTGGCTGCGAACCGGCGATATGTTCAATGCCGATTTTGCCTATCACGAGGTGCCCATCGAGCGCGATCCCATCGACCTGGAGGCGTATCGCGCCTGCCCCATGCGGTTTACGTGCGTGTGTACCGATATCGAGACGGGCAAGGCCGTCTACCACGACCTGCCCTATGGCGACGAGCGGGATATCGAGTGGATCCGGGCATCGTCGGCGATTCCCGTGGCGACGCGTCCCGTTGCTATTGACGGGCATAAGTATCTGGATGGTGGCGTGGCCGATTCTATTCCCAGTGCATGGCTGTTTGCGCAGGGGTATGACCGCAATATCGTGGTGCTCACGCAGCCGGCGGGCTTTGTGAAGCAGCCCAACAGCGTGATGCCCATGCTGCGTCGCGTGTTCCGTCACTATCCGGAGTTTGTCGCAGCGCTTGAGCGTCGACATGAGGTCTACAATGCCACGCTCGATGACCTGGCACGTCGCGAGGCTGCCGGCGAGATCTTTGTGGTGCGGCCGAGCGAATCGGTGAAGGTGCCGTCGCTGTGTCGCGAGCCCGATGAACTTGAACGCATCTACCAGATTGGTCGCCGCGATGCGGAGGCGACCTTGCCGGCACTGGAGGCATATCTGGCAGGGTAGAGGCTGCTGCCGCCATCTCGGCGGAAAGCGCATCCCGGAATGGAGATCCAAACTGGGATGCGCTTTCCGCGAGAGGCCCGTAGCGGAAAGTTCATCCCGGAATATGCGTTCAGACTGGGATGCAGTTTCCCACTGGTTCTCTATACGGAAAGCGCATCCCAGTTTGGACGTCCATTCTGGGATGCGCTTTCCGTTGCTGAAGATATGAGGCCGCGAATAAGCTGCTCGGCCTATGCCTATGCCTGCTGCCAAGTGTCGACGAGCTCCTTGGCTGCGGCGTAGGGGTCGTCGGCACTGCAGACGGCGCTCACCACAAAGAAGCCGTCAACACCGGTAGCCTTGAGCTGCGGTAGATCGGCCGTCTTGACGCCGCCGCCCACCACGATGGGCACGGGGCTTGCCGCGTGGAGTGCGGCCAGGTCCTCAAAGCTCTTGGTAATGATAGAGCCGTCGGCTGCGCGTCCGCAGTCGCGTTTGGTCTCGGTCTCGTGGAGTGGACCGATGCCCAGGTAGTCGACCAGGCTCATGTCGGCGGTCTTGACGTACTCGAGCATCTCCTCGCAACGGGCCGAAAGGCCCACGATGGCGTCGGGGCCCAACAGTTTACGGCAGACCTCGACGGGAATATCGCTTTGGCCCACGTGCACGCCGTCGACAGCGATGCCCTGCTCGCGCGCGGCGAGTACGCAGTCCAGGCGGTCGTCGATCAGCAAGGCGACCTGACCGGTCTTGCCGGCCTGTGCGATAGCCTGCGCGGCGTCGCCGGTCAGCGCGATGATCTCGCGGGCGCTTGCCACCTTGGAGCGCACCTGGATGCAGGTAAAGCCTGCATCGAGCGCCTGGGCCACCACATCGCCCACGGGACGTCCCAGCGTGTTTTCGGGGCCGAGTACCAGATAGGCCGAGATATCAAGGTTGTCGCGGATACTCATCGTGCTTCCTCCTGCTCTTTGATCTGTGCTTCCATGCGCTCGAGTTTGCCGGTCATGGTGTCGGTAAATCCGGGTCGAATATCGGCTTTGAGCACGACTTCGGTGCGGATGCCCTTGTTCGCCAACACAAAGGTTGCGTCGCGCACGACCTGCATGACCTCGTCCCAGTCGCCCTCGATCTCGGTGAACATCGAGGTGGTGCGGTTGGGAAGGCCGCTCTCGCGAATGACGCGCACGGCCTCGGCGACCTCGGCGGATAGCTCGTCGCCGGTGCCGCACGGGGCGATGGCTACGGCAACGAGCGTGTTCATACCGGCATTGGTTGCGGGCTCGGACATGGCTTATGCCTCCTCGAGCTCGAGTTGGTTGTTGGCGATGTCCTGGGCGGTCGCGCGGTAGAGCTCGTCGATAAAGGCGACCTTAAAGCTTGCCGGGGCATCGGCAACGGCGGCGGCACGCGTGCCGGCAACGTTGTAGACGGCGGTGCCGCAGATGGCTGCCGTAAACGGGTCGGTGGCACAGGCGTACACGGCCAGCACGCCGCCCTGCGAGCAACCGCAGCCGGTGATCTTGGACATGAGCGGGCTGCCGCCGTGGGATTTGGCCACGGTCGTGCCGTCGGTGATCAGGTCGACCTCACCCGAGACCACTACGGCGCCACCGGTGTAGCGGGCGAGCGCCACGGCGGCATCGCGGGCGGCGTCAACCGTATCGGTGGTGTCGACGCCGCGCACGCGGCTCAGATCGGCGGCTTCACCCTCAAGACCCCACAGGCCGGCGAGCGCGATAATCTCGGAGGCGTTGCCGCGCACGATGGCGGGTTTGTACTGCTTGAGTTCGTTTACCAGCTGGGTGCGCAGGCTGCCGATGCCCAGGCCCACCGGATCGAGCACCCAGGGCTTGCCGGCGTCGTGTGCCGCCTTGGCTGCGCGGGGAATCGTCTGCTCGTAGATGGGGAAGAGCGTGCCCATGTTGAGATAGATGGCGCCGCCGCCGGCAACGAGTGCCTCGCCCTCGTCGGGCAGATAGACCATAGCGGCCGAACCGCCCACGGCGAGCTGAGCATTGGCGACAAAATCAATCGTCACCGTGTTGGTGATGGAGCCGGCCATGGGATTGGTGGCGCGAATCTCCTCCACGGCCTTGACTACGTTTTGCTTAAGCTGTTCCGAATCGATCACTGCACATGCCTCCTTGGCATAGAAAAGGGGCGCTGTGCATAGACAGCGCCCCTAAAAAGGCGGCATGCTCCCTACGCCAGCATTAACTGACAGGTTCAAAGGATTGGGCCCCATGCCCTCTCAGCCTTGTGGTTTGCACCGCCGGCACTCCCGCATCGAATCTGTTGTTCCCTATACTAGCGCACCTGCCAAAAAGGGACAGGTTTATTTTGGCAGGTAACAACTGGGGCTTTACGTTTTCCCAGATAAAACCTGCCAAAATAAACCTATCCTTTTTTGGCAGGTCGGTACAATAGACGGGATTAAGAATGACCGAGGGGGCCTTATGATTAAACTTGTGCTGACCGATATGGACGATACGCTGATTCCAGCCGGGCATGACGGCGCCAGCGACTACGCCATCGAGGGCATTCATGCCATGCAGGCGGCGGGTCTGCACTTTGGTCCGGTTTCGGGTCGCCAACCGTCCGCGATGGGCTGGATGTTCCGCAATCGCGCCGAGTGCTTCTCGACCGGCGCGTTCTGCAACGGCCAGGTCATGTTTGTGGACGGCGAGGTGGCAGCCTCGCATGCGACCGACAACGCCGCCCTTATGCGCTTGGCTGACTACTTGGAGCAAGAGACCGACGATACGTATCTGAAGGTCTACAGCCTGGGCGATGACTTTTGGAATAACGATGCCTATTGTGTAACGAGCGACCCCGAGCGTGTGCGCCGCGCCATGGAGTCGGGCGGCAACGCATGGCTCAAGGGCGAAGAGGCCCCGTGCCGTCCTGTTGTCGATGACGCACCGGTGTTCAAGGCGAATATCTGGAGTGCCCGTTCGCGTGAGGAGCTCGCGGAGCTACGTGAGCGCGTTGCCGCTGAGGTACCGGAGCTCTCGCTCGTGTTTCCCAACAATCGTGTGCGCCTGTTCGACATTCTTCCAGCAGGTTGGGACAAGGGTTGCGCTGCGCTGGAGCTGGCGCGCGCTTTGGACCTGACGTCCGACGAGGTGGCCGTATTTGGCGATTCCGATAACGACCTGCCCATGATCGGTGCCGTCCCCAACTCCGTTGCAGTCGCCAATGCCAACGAGGCCGTCACGGCTGCCGCGCGCTGGCATATCGGCGCTGCGGCAGACGATGCGGTTGCCGGGGCTCTGCATCAGATTGCCGCCTGCGCCGCGACGGGGGAGATGCCGTCGTTTATGCGTCAGATGAGCACGACGGGTTTCGACGTCACGAACGTCTAGGGAGAAAGCCATGAAGCTTCAACAGCTCAGGTATGTCGTCAAAGTTGCCGAATGCGGCAGCATCACCGAGGCCTCGCGCCGGCTCTTCGTGTCGCAGCCTTCGATTACCGCGTCGATCCGCGATCTCGAAAACGAGATGGGTGTGCACATCTTTGAGCGCACCAACAAGGGTGTCATTGTGTCCGAGGAGGGCGAGACCTTCTTGGGCTACGCGCGCCAGGTGCTTGACCAGGCCGATCTGCTCGAAGGTAAGTACAAGGGCACGTCCGAGCAGGTGCCGCACTTTAGTGTGAGTTGCCAGCATTATTCCTTTGCCGTTAATGCGTTTGTCGATGTGATTCGTGAGTTTGATGCCGCGCGCTACGACTTTACCCTGCGCGAGGAGCAGACTCACGAGATTATCGAGGACGTCGCGCATATGAAAAGCGAACTCGGCATCCTGTATCTGTCGGAGCACAATCGCGAGGTCATCGAGCGCATGCTGGCGGCCAACGAGCTCGTGTTCGAAGGGCTCTTCTGCGCCACGCCGCACGTTTTTGTGTGTGCCGACCACCCGTTGGCTGACCGCTCCAGCGTGACGCTCGAAGACCTCGAGGACTACCCATTCTTGTCCTATGAGCAGGGCAGCTATAACTCGTTTTACTATTCCGAGGAACTGACCTCGACGTTTGAGCGCCGCAAGAACATCCGCGTGCGCGATCGTGCGACGCTGTTCAACCTGGTCATGGGCCTCAACGGCTACACAGTATGCTCAGGCGTGATCAGTCACGAGCTCAACGGCCCCGGCATCATCTCGATTCCGCTCGATGTGGACGAGTACATGGAGATCGGCATCATCACGCGCAAGAACACGACACTCACGCGCTACGGCCAAGCCTATATCGACGCGATCCGCCAGCATATCTAGACTTCTGCGTCTTGCACGGGTCAAATCTCTTTATGGCAGTTCCAACTGATATAGGAAATATCTATATCAAACTGTTAAAAACGAATATTTTACGATGGCCATATGAACGCTCATACTCTGTCCCAGTAAAGCAACCAATGCAAAGGGAGATATCTATGAGCACTTCGACTCAACCGAACGCGCCGTTTCGCGCCGATATCGTCGGCAGCTTTCTTCGTCCGCAGGCTGTTAAGGATGCGCGTGCCGCCTATGCCGTGGGTAAACTCGATGCCGCCGGCCTTAAGGCGGTCGAGGACGATGCCATTCGCGATTTGGTGGCAAAGCAGAAGGCCGCCGGCCTGCAGGTGATTACCGACGGCGAGTTCCGCCGCAGCTACTGGCATCTCGATTTTATGTGGGGACTCAACGGTATTGAGCGGCGTGCCTCGCGTACGGGCTATATGTTCCACGACGAGGAGACCACGGCCGATACCGCCGTGGTGACCGGTCCCATCAGCGGCGAGAATCATCCGTTTGTCGAGCACTTTAAGTTTGTCAAGGCACTTGAGGGCGAAGGCCACGTTGCGCGCCAGACCATCCCGGCGCCGATCCAGACGTTCTCCGAAGTCACGCTCGACCGCTGCGACGGCCAGCAGGAGAGCCTGCGCGCTGTCTATAAGACCGATGAGGAACTTGCCGACGCCATCGCAGCCGCTTATCGCACGGTGATCGCCGACCTGTACGCAGCAGGCTGCCGCAACATCCAGTTTGATGACTGCACCTGGGGCATCTACTGCGATACTGACTTTGTGTCCAAGACCGGCATGAGCCCGGTCGACCTGCAAAAGGTAAGCGAGCTGGGCGTGGCGCTCAACAATGCCGCCATCGCGGACAAGCCCGACGATCTGGTCATCAACACGCATGTGTGCCGCGGCAACTACCACTCCACCTATGCCTTCGAGGGCGGCTATGACCCCATCGCGCCGTACCTGTTCGCAAACGAGGATGTCGATGCATTTTACCTGGAGTTCGATACGCCGCGCGCCGGCGGTTTTGAGCCGCTGAAGTACGTTGCCCCCGGCAAGAAGGTCGTGCTGGGCTTGGTAACCACCAAGGCGGCAGAGCTCGAGAACGAGGATGTTATCGTCGAGCGCATCCGTGAAGCCGCAAAGTACGTGCCGCTCGAGAACCTGTATCTGTCGCCTCAGTGCGGCTTTGCCAGCTGCGAGATTGGCAACAAGCTGACCGAGGATGAGCAATGGGCAAAGATCGCGCTGGTCAAGCGCATTGCCGAGCGCGTTTGGAAATAGCGCTAGTGTTTGCAGGTGGCGGCGCGTGCGAGGCATAGTGTATCGCGTACAATGGTTCGGATCGTATCGTTCGGGCAGGTTATCCGATATGCCTGATCGCCCTTCCATTCGAAAGGACATCCATGTCCCAGTCCTCGACGCCCGCCGTCAGCGATGCCATCTACGACGCATCGTCGCTCGGCCGCCCGCGCATGTTCCTGCTCGGCCTACAGCACCTGTTTGCCATGTTTGGCGCCACCGTGCTGGTGCCCGTGCTCACCGGCCTCTCGGTATCGGCAACGCTTTTGTTTGCCGGCTTGGGCACGCTGCTGTTCCACTTCCTGTCGCGCGGTAAGGTGCCGGCATTTTTGGGCTCATCGTTTGCCTTTATTGCCGGTTATGCCGCAATCGCGCCCAACGGCGAGACCGAGCTTTTGCCCTACGCCTGCCTGGGCGTAGCTTGTGCCGGTCTGCTCTATCCGGTGCTGGCGGCGCTCTTCCGCGCGTTTGGCGCCAAGCGTGTCATGCGTTTCTTTCCGCCGGTGGTGACTGGCCCCATCGTCATTTCCATCGGCTTGATCCTGGCAAGTTCCGCTATTGCTAACTGCCAGACCAACTGGCTTGTGGCTGTCATTGGCGTTGCTGTTATCGTCATCTGCAACATCTGGGGCCGTGGCATGGTCAAGATCGTGCCGATTTTGCTGGGCGTTGTGGTGAGCTATGCCGTTGCGGCTGCGCTCGGCGAGGTTGATTTCTCGGGCGTTGCCGCCGCTCCGTGGGTCGGTCTGCCCATCGTGTGGGACAACACCGTGTTTGCACTCTTTGGGCCGCAGTTCGATAGCGGTCTTGCCACGACGGCCATCATCACCATCATGCCGCTGGCCTTCGCGACCATGATCGAGCATATCGGCGATATCTCTGCTATCGGTTCGACTTGCGAGCGCAACTACATTGCCGATCCCGGTCTGCATCGCACGCTGCTCGGCGACGGCCTTGCCACGATTCTGGCTTCGCTCTTTGGCGCTCCGGCCAACACTACGTATGGTGAGAACACCGGCGTGCTCGCCCTGACGCGCGTGTTCGACCCGCGCGTAATTCGAATTGCCGCGTGTTGCGCCATCGTGCTTTCGTTCTGCCCCAAGTTCGCGGCTGTCATTGCGGCCATGCCGGCGTGTGTGATCGGCGGTGTGTCGCTCGTGCTCTACGGCATGATCAGCGCTGTGGGCGTCCGCAACCTCATCGAGAACCAGGTCGATTTCCAGAACAACCGCAACGTGCTGGTTGCCGCGCTGGTGCTCGTGCTTTCGCTCGGCATCGCGTACAGCACCGCCGGCGCCATCGTGTTGGAGCTGGGCGGCGTGACCATTTCGCTGTCCGGCATTGCCGTGGGCTCACTGGTGGGCATTGTGCTCAACGCCATCCTGCCGGGTAACGACTTTGAGTTTGATGTCTCCGAGCTTGAGGAGGCTGCTGAGTAGCAGCTGCGTTCAGCTAAAACAAGATATGGTGCCCATGCGTATATGCGTGTGGGCACCATTTTTAATGTGTCAGTATCCAGTGGATGCCGCGGGCCATGCGTAAGTCGGTTTGGGCAAAGTGATTGCCGGGGTTGAGCTCCAGCGTTGTTGGAATGCCGCGCTCGACGAGCAACGCTTCCATCGCGCGTGTGTCGTCGAGTACATGCCGCATCATGCGGTTGGGCGTCTTGGTTTCCTTTTTGCCGAGTGACAGGTAGACGGCTTGCGGGCTGCCGGCAAAAGGGGCCGTGCTGGCACGGTCGACAAAGTCGGGAAACCATAGCGACCCCGATGCGCTTGCGGCGCGGTCAAAGGCGTCGGTTTGCCAGAGGGACCAGAGTGCGAAGAGGCCCGCGAGCGAGTAGCCGGCAATGCCGCGCCAGGTGGGCGGCTGAGGAAGCGACGACTCGACCTGGGGGATTATCTGATTCAGCAGCTCATCAAGAAAATCGGCAGCTTGGCCGCCGAAAGGCTCGGCATCGCGTACGGTCCCGTCGCATGCCCAGGGGCTCAGCTCGCGATTCCAATCGAGCCCGCCAATGGTGACGAGGGCGAATGGCGGACAGTCGAGCTCTCGGCAACACTTATAAACCTCGCTGCCGTCGCCCACGACCACAGGAAGGTAGATGACAGGCGCGCTTTCCGTATGATTCGAATAAACGGTTATCTGCTTTTGATGCGCTTCCATGACGGGCTTCTCTCAGTGTTGTGATATCGGCAGCCCCAATTGTCGCACGCCAGCGTATGCCGGTTGGGCTAGACCAAAGACAATCTCGCGCATCCCCTGCGGACGCATATGGAAAACGCCACCGCCGGAGGGGAGCTCGGCGGTGGCGTTGTTAAACGGTGCTGGGGCTCGGGGCCTTCGCGGGAGCTGCCATGTGCGCAGAGGCGTCTAAGAACGCTTACGGCTCGCCATGGTGCCTGCGGCGATAGCGGCTGTTCCCGCAAGGACGGTTGCCACGATGGCCGCACCCGAGGTGTCGCCGGTTGCCGCGAGCACGCCGGTAGTCTTGGCTTTCGTGGTTGAAGCCGCAACGGCCTTGGTCGGCTTTGAGCCCTCAGGCTTGGGGTTCTGCTTGGACTCCGCGGGCTTGCTTTCTGCGGGCTTGGTCTCGTCGGGCTTGGGGTCTTCCGGCTTGGCTACCTCGGGAGGTGCGATGGTCGTACTTTTGGCGACTGCTTTGATATAGAGGGAGTCGACCGTGGCGTCGCCCGTGCCGATGGCTTGGCCTGCCTCGTAGATGCCGTCACGGAGCTTGCGATAGTCAATGACCTTGCCGCCTTCGGGCGTCTGGATGGCGGCGTTCTCAATCTTGATGGTGCCGATTGTCTTGCCGTCAGCGCTCATGGCACGGGCAAAGATTGCCGTTGTATCTCCTTCGGCCGTTACCTTGCTGCGGATGATCGAAATGGCTGCGGGTGTGACGCCCTCGCTGGTCTGGGCGATGATGCCGATGTTCTCGCCTTGGGGTTCGCGCCTCGTCTCGCCATCTTGGTTTTCGCTGTAGGGGATGGGGCCGTCGCCGTTCTCGACATAGCGGGCTATGGCCTTGACAACGGAGTCGCTGATGTAGATGTGGCCACCCTCCTCGTTGGGTCGATCGTTTCTGGTGGAGAATGCAGCCGAAACCTCGCCTTCCGCAAACGCGTCCACGGTGGAGCCGTTCTTGACGACGATGTCGTCCTGGTAGGTGAAGAGGGCGTTGGCGCCACCGTATCTGCCTTTACTTGCACGGACCGTCACGTTTGCATGATCGAGGGTGATGCCCTTGTGGGCATAGACGCCATATTCAACACCGTTTACGTTGAGGGAGGCGTTTGTGGCTGCGAGACTGCCCTTGGCCTCGACGGCAGCGTCTTTCTCGGAGCTTGCCTTGACCTGGCTGCCGTCCGAGATGTTGATATTGCCGCCGCTCCAAAGGGCCTCACCATCGGCTGAGCTTGCCTCGACCGTCCCGCCACCCTTGATGGTGAGGTTCTTGTCGGCTCCAATACCCTTGTCCTTGGTAGCCCTGGCGGTGACGGCTCCGCTGTCGTCAATCGTGATATTGCCGTTTGCCCTGATGCCATCCGATGCACCCGTGGCGTTGACGTTGCCCGAACCTTTGATAGCGAGATCACCTCCGGCATTGATGGCATCAAACCCAGTGCTCGTGGCGTTGACGGATCCGGCTCCGTCGATGTTGATATTACCCGTGGAGAGGATAGCGTCCTCAGTAGATGTCACGCTGAGCGTGCCGCCCTCGTCGCCTTGGATATTGAGCTCGGCATTCTCGTTAGTGCCATGAGAAACGTTGATGCTTTCGCTCCATTCGGCAGTGACGATGTTGGTTCCCGAGTAATTCACGTTGAGCTTGCCTGCGGCCTGGATCTCGCCGCCGTTATAGTTGTTGAGCTTCAAGTCGTCGGCGCCGTCCCACGACCAGGTACCGGCCTCGTCGCTCGCCGCGGTGTTGTACTTGTTGCCGCCGACCTTGACCCATTCCGCTGCGAGCGAGACGCTCGGCATGAGCAGCGAGCTCACCGTGAGCGCGCACACGGCGCCCGCGACGATGCGGCGCGTCACGCGGCGCCAGCTGCCGTGCGCGAGTCCTATGCGACGGCGAACGTCGGGTTCGGCAACATGGGTTCCGGCGGTAGTGTCATTGCGTTTGGGGGTCGTGAACAAGGCTGCCATGGTTGCTCCCGTTCTCATAGGGCCTATACGACTAGATTCAGCGTATCTGCTGGATGTTGCCGGCGGTAGTGCCGTTTGGAGGGCAAAATGGCCAAAATGGGGGAGAAATAGGCCGCACGCCGGCGCAGGGACCGGCGCTAAAAGAAAAGCGCGGGGCCGCATGGCGACTCTGCGCTTTATTGTTCAGCTTTTGCAGCCTTGCCCTTACGCTACGAAGAAGTAGACGAGGAAGGCAAGGGCCGCGATCCACCCGTCCCGTGCGAAAAAGTGTTTACGAGCGCTTGCGGCTCACCACGGCGCCCGCGGCGATGGCGGCTGTTCCCGCAAGGGCGGCTGCCACGATGGCTGCGCTCGAGGCGTCGCCGGTTGCCGCGAGCTTGCCGGTGGTCTTGGCTCCCGTGGCTGCAACTGCAACGGTCTTGGTCGTCTTCGTGCCCTCGGACTTAGAACCCTCGGGCTTGGTCTCGCCTGGCTTCTCCTCGGGCTTGGTTTCCTCGGGAGGCACGATGGCCGTGCTCTTGGCGACTGCTTCGTTATAGGGGGAGTCGATCACAGCGTCGCCCGTGCCGATGGTTTGACCCACCTCGTAGAAGATGCCGTCGTCGCGTTCTTCCTTGTTGCGATAGCCAATGATCTTGCCGCCTGTGGGCGTCTGGATGGGAGCGCCTTCGATCTCGATGGTGCCGATTGTCTCGCCGTCCGCGCTCGTGGCAAGGGCGAAGATTGCCGCCGTGTCTCCCTCAGCTGTGACCTTACTGCGGACGATCGAGATGGTCGCGGGCGTGATGCCCTCCTCGGTCCGGGCAAAGATGCCGATGTTCACGCCCCTATGCTCGGGAATGACCTCGCCGCTTTGGTCGTTGCTGTAGTGATCGGGGCCATCGCCACCGGTCTCGATATAGCGAGCTATAGCCTTAACAACGGAGTCGCTGATGTAGATGTGGCCGCCAGCGACGTTTGGCTGGTGGTTTCTGGTAGAGATTGCAACCGAGAATTTGCCTTCCGCGAACGCGTCCACGATGGAACCATTCTTGATGACGATGTCGTCCCCGTCAGTGATGAGGGCGATGGCCTGGCCGCCGCTCGCGCTTGTACGGACCGTCACGGTCGCGTGATCGAGCGTAACGCCCTTGTAGGCATAGACACCATATTCAACACCGCTTGCGTCAAGGGAGGCGTTCGTGACCGCGAGACTGCCCTCAGTGTCGACGGCAAGATCTCCTTCGGAGTTTGCCTTAACCTGGCTGCCGCCCGAGATGTTAATGCCGTCGTCAGCCCAAATCCCCGTTTCTTCTATCGAGCTTGCTTCTACCTTGCCACCGCCTTTGATGGTCAGGTCACTGCCCGCGGCGATGCCGTAACCTTCGTCTCCTTTAGCGATCACTGTGCCAGAAGAATCGATGGTGGTCTTGCCATTGGATTGGATGCCTTCGGTACCGCCCGTTGCATTCACAGTGCCCGAGCCTGTGATAGAGAGATCGCCCTTTGCCTCAATTCCGTCGGAAGAGGTGCTTGTGGTGTTCACAGTGCCTGGGCCAGAAATGGAGAGGTCGCCTGTGGACTTAATTGCATCGGCCTCGGCTGTCACATTGAGCTCATCCGTGCTATTCGAGTTCGTTATGTTCAACTCTGCTTTCTGGCTAGTGCCATCCTTCGCCTTGATGGCGGCTCCGGTGTAATCGGGCTCGGTTTTCACGGTGTTCTTGCCCTCGTAGACAATGTTGAGCTTGCCTGCAGCCTGGATTGCGCCGCCGTTATAGCCGTTGAGCTTCATGTCGTCGGCGCCGTCCCAGCTCCAGGTGCCGGCGGCGTCTCCCGTGGGTCCCGCGGCCGCTTCGTGGCGGACGCCGCCAACGTCCACCCACTCGGCCGCGAGTGAGACGCTCGGCATGAGCAGCGAGCTTGCCGTGAGCGCGCATACGGCGCCTACAACGATGCGGCGTGTCACGCGGCGCCAGCTGCCGTGTGCGAGCAGCGTGCGACGGCGTACGTCGGGCTCGACAAAATGGGCTCCAGAGGTCTTGTCATTGCGCTTGGGGGTCGTGAACAAGGCGGCCATGGTTACTCCCATCCTCATAGGGCCTATGCGATTACGCTCAGCATATCTGCAAGATGTAGCCGGCGGTAGTGCCGTTTGGAGGGCAAAATGTCCAATAATTCGGGGAGCAATACATCGCGCGCCCGTGCGTTGCCTGGCTTTAAAAGAAAAGCGCGGAGCCGCTCGATGCGACTCCGCGCTTTGGTGTTTTGCTTTAGCAGACTATGCCGTTACGCCACGAAGAAGTAGACGAGGAAGGCAAGGGCCGCGATCCACATGAGCGGCTTGATCTTGGAGGCCTCGCCCTTAAAGAGTGCGACGACCACGTAGGCGATAAAGCCCAGGCCAATGCCGGCAGAGATGGAGTAGGTGAAGGGCACGCCCGCGACGATCATAAACGCCGGGAAACCCTCGGAGACATCGGACCAGTCGATCTCGGAGGCCTCGCTCATCATGAGGTAGCCGACGTAGACCAGGGCACCGCAAGTGGCGGCGCTGGAAACGATGGAGACGACGGGGGAGAAGAACGCGGCGAGGATAAACAGCACGCCGGTCGTGACGGAGGTGAGGCCCGTGCGGCCACCGTCGGCAGCGCCAGAGGTGGACTCGACGAAGGTGGTGATGGAGGAGACGCCCATGAAACCGCCCACGGCAGCGGCGGCGGAGTCGACGATCAGGATCTCCTTGATGTTCTCGACGTTGCCGTCGTCGGTGAGGAACTCGCCCTGCTTGGCCACGGCCATCGCGGTGCCCATGGTGTCGAAGAAGTCACTCATGAGCAGCGAGAACGAGATGACGAGGAGCGCGGGGTCGGTAAGGACCTTGACGATGGCGGGCACGCCGCCGGCGTCGGCGATGGGGCCGCCGATGCTCGAGAAGTCGAGCGGGGCGATGATACCGGTCGGAGCCTGGGTCACACCCAGGGGGATACCGGCGATAACGGCGACGATGATGCCGATGAGCAGCGAGCCCGGCACGTTACGAGAAGCCAGAGCGACCGTCACGATGATGGAGATGATGCCGACGATAAAGGTGGGGGAGGTGATGTCGCCCAGACCGACGAGTGTACCGGCGCCAGCGGTGATAATGCCGGCATCGCACAGGCCAATCATGGCGATGAACAGGCCCAGACCCACCGAGATGGCGTGACGCAGGACAACCGGGATGGCGTCCATGATGGCCTCGCGCAGGCCACAAAGCACGAGCAGCAAGATGACGATACCCTCGAGGAAGATAACGCTCATGGCCACGTGCCAGTCACCGCCGCAGACGGTGGTGGCGATTCCAGCGATCATCGCGTTGACGCCTAAGCCCGACGCGCAGGCGAGCGGGCGGTTGGCGAAGATGCCCATGCAGATGGTCATGATGCCGGCGCCCAGGCAGGTGGCGCAGGCGAGCGCTCCCGCATCGATGCCAGCGCCCGAGAGCACCGCGGGGTTGACGGCGATGATGTAGGCCATTGCCAGGAATGTTGTCAGTCCAGCGCGGAGTTCGGTCCCGATTGTGGACTTGCGCTCGCTGACGTGAAATAGTTCGTCCATGCATACCCTTTCCTTGTTCGGCCCCGAGTTTAGGCCGATTGACACGAACTCACCCACTATAGCCCCTTTACGACGCTGTTGTTCCTCGCATGTTGATGTTCGGCGCTTTGTAGCAGACGGACGGTATTTTTCGCATGAAAATGTATGGGTACCGTATACTTAAGCGGTTACAACGACCCCTATGGAGGAACGTATGATTAAAGAGCTTTGCCACGACGAGGCTATCCTGTCCCAGCGTTGCGAGGTTGCGACCGTCGAGGACGAGTCGGTCGCACAGGACCTGATCGATACCATCAAGTCGCTCGACGATGCCGGCTGCCTTGCCGCTAACCAGATTGGCGTTACCAAGAAGGTTTGCGTCTATCTGGACGACGCCGGCGAGCCCCACGTGCTCTACAACCCCCGTTTGGTGTTTGGCCTGGGCGCCAGCAAGATGGAGGAGAGCTGCCTGACGCACGAGGAGGTCACCAAGTCCACGCGCTATATCAAGTGCAAGGTTGCCTTTGACCAGATTGTCGACGGCAAGATGAAGGAGTGCCGCCGTGACTACGCGGGCTTTGAGGCACAGATGATCCAGCATATGATCGACCACTGCCAAGGTAAACTTGTCTAGGGTGACTACAGCACCGCACTTCGTCTCTTTTGGCCCGGGCATGACATTGTTGTCATGTCCGGGCTTTTGTGTTTAGCGCCTTTTTGTTTGGAGACAATGAACTTAGCAAGAACGTAAAGCTAGGAGGCGCCATGTGTACGAGTATCCGATTTACCGATAATTCTGGTCACATGTATCTGGGCCGCAACCTCGACTGGAGCTTTGACTACGGCCAACAGGTTCGCGTGATGCCGCGCGGGTTTCACATCCCGTATTCGTTTATCGACGACGCGACGGCGGTACACGCGGTGATCGGTATGTGCATCGATTACAAGAACTACCCTATGTTCTTCGATTGCGGCAACGATGCGGGCCTCGCCGTGGCGGGTCTCAATTTCCCGGGTTATGCCGAGTATGCCGAGGGGCCGGTTGATGGAAAGACCAATATCGCGGCCTATGAGTTTCCCCTGTGGGTGGCAGCGACGTTCTCGACGGTCGATGAGGTCGAGGCCGCGCTGCGCGACACGGTGATTGTCGCCAAATCTGCCGGAGAGGGGCTGGGCGTGTCGCTGCTCCATTGGATTATCGGCGACAGCCAGCGCAGCATCGTGGTCGAGATGATGGCTGACGGCCTGCATGTATACGACGATCCGGTCGACACCCTTGCCAACCAGCCGACCTTCCCGTGGCACATGGAAAACCTGCGCACCTATATCACTGCCACAAGCGATTTTCCGCAGACGGCGACATGGCGTGGCGCCGAGCTCAAGCCCTATGGCGCGGGTGCCGGCATGCGCGGTATTCCGGGTGACTGCTATTCACCGAGCCGTTTTGTAAAGGCGGCGTACCTCAATGCCAATTACCCGCAAAAGGAGAGCGAGACCGAAAACGTCGTCCGTATGTTCCGCTCGCTCGAAGGCGTGGTAATGATTGAGGGGGCGTCCAGGATGGGCGATGGCAAGTTCGAGAAGACTATCTACACCGGATGCTTTAGCGCGCGCACGGGCAATTATTACTACGCGATGTATGAGGATCCGTCGATTCGCTACGTGAGCCTGACAGATGCCGAGGGCGCGAGTCACGATAGGCTCGTGGTTCCCGAGCCGCGTCGTTCGTAGCCGATAGCTTTACTGCAATGCAAAGCGGCCCTGCATCTCTCGCGAGGTGCAGGGCCGCTGTCGTTGATTTGTGACGTCGCTAGAAGTTGACGTCGTTGAGTTGTTCGCTCTCGAGGCCGTCGAGCTGTTGCTGTTCGGGCGTATCGGCGACGCTCTCGAGCAGCTCGGTGGGATCGACGTTCATGTCCCTACCGGCCTCGTTGCCGTTGACCAAGTCGTCCGAGAAGATATCGACTTCCATTTCCTCGGCTTCCTCGATCTGAACTTCGAGCGGCACTTGGGTGCGTACGAGTTTGACTGCCGGACGCATGCGGGCAAAGAGGGGCACGTACTCGATGATGATGGCCGAGTTCTCTAGACCGTACCAGCGTGCCGGGCTTCCGCAGGCGCGGCGGACGGCGTACTTGATGGCCATCACGCGGTGGTCGTTGCGGTTGATGTCCGTTTCGGGGGCGAGCATCTTGCGCAGCATGCAAAAACGGAAGTCGCCCACGTTGCCGCGTGTCTCGTAGATGGAGTAGGTGTGATGCTGCGGCGGCAGCTCACCCGATGCCATCAGGTCGCCAACGATCTGGCGCAGGTAGGCATTGATGCGCTGGTTGACCTTAAAGCCCAGGTCCAGGCGCACGCGGAACAGGAAGTCCGTGCCAAAGGTCTCGACGGAATACTCGTGCGTATAGGGCTCATCGGTAACGTACACGTTGATGAACCAGTATGCCTTGGCGCGCTTGGGATGCTTATCCAAGATGGAATAGAGCACATCGCGGTCGAGCGTGAGCGGGTCGGGGCTGTTGGTGAGGAACACCAGGTTGTCGGCAAGCACGGGATAGGTCTCGTCGTTGCGCAGGCGGTCGAGCTGGTCAATGTACTTGGAGACGGGCAGCAGGATGGTCTGCGTGCGCTCGATGGCGGTGCCGCGGCGCCACACGTACATAAGGCCAAACAGCAGCGCGGCCAAGAAGATCATGACATAGCCGCCGTCAAAGAACATGGTGAGGCACGAGGCAAAGAAGCACAGCTCAATGGCGCCAAAGAGCAGTGCGAAGACGCAGGCACCCAGTTTGTGCTTGAGGATGCCGGCGATGTAGCTCGTCAAAAGCGTCGTGGTCATGAGCATGGTCACGGTGATGGCGAGGCCGTAGGCGCTCTCCATGCGCTCGGAGTTCTGGAACAGCAGCACGATGAAGATACAGCCGACCCACATGATGTTGTTGACGAGCGGAATATAGAGCTGGCCCTTGGTGTCGCTGGGGTAGTGGATGCGCAGGTGCGGCATGAGATTGAGACGGGTTGCCTCGGATACCAGCGAGAACGAGCCGGTGATGAGCGCCTGCGAGGCGATGATGGCCGCTACGGCCGAAAGCACGATGGCAAAGGGGCGCAGGGGCTCGGGAAGCATCATGTAGAACGGGTTGACGATATCCATCGCGAGCATCTGGGGGTTGGAGTTATTGGCGAGCAGCCAAGCTCCCTGACCCAGATAGTTGAGGATAAGGGCCGCCTTAACAAACGGCCAGGATGCATAGATGTTTGCCTTGCCCACGTGGCCCATGTCCGAGTAGAGCGCCTCGGCGCCGGTCGTCGACAGAAAGACGAAGCCGAGCACCATGATGCCCGAGTGGTTGATGGGCGAGAATAGGAACATGATGCCGCGAATGGGGTTGAGCGCGCGCAGGATGGACAGGTTGCCGAGCATGTTGAACAGGCCGGCGCCAGCCAGGAATAGGAACCATAGCGTCATAAGCGGGCCGAACAACTTGCCGATCGACGAGGTGCCGGCGCGCTGCATGGCAAACAGGCCGCAGATAATGATGATGGTGATGATGATGACGTTGGTCTGGCCGTCACCCAAAAGCGCATGGCCCCACTCGATAGTGCGCAAGCCCTCGATGGCCGTGGTAACCGTGACCGCAGGGGTGATGATGCCGTCGGCGAGCAGCGCCGCGCCGCCGATCATGGCGGGGAGAATCAGCCACGGTGCCACCTTGCGCACCAGGCTAAACAGGGCAAAGATGCCGCCTTCGTTGTGGTTGTCGGCCTTCATGGCGATAACCACGTACTTGACCGTGGTCACGAGCGTCATGGTCCAGATGACGAGTGAAAGCGCGCCCAAGATCATGTCCTCGCTGACGGTGCCGATGCCGCCGTTGTTGGCGACGATTGATTTCATGGTGTACATGGGGCTCGTGCCGATGTCGCCATAGACGACGCCGAGCGTTACGAGCAACATGCCAGCGGAGAGGGGAATGGCTCCGTGCCCGCCTTGACCACGCTGGTCTTGGGGGCTTGCCTCCAGTTCGTTTTGTGCCACGTGGACTCCCTTGGACATCCGGTTATCTATCTAGGACAGATAACCTTTATGCCGTCTTTATACATACAAGAGCAGTTTGGCACATTGGTTAGCTTTAGACAATAATCCCCAGATGGGGATTATTCATATACGCAGGCAGCATTTCAAAGCGGGGGCTATTAAGCACGTGCTGCTTGAGCGATACCGGCTTTGGCGTTTGCGCGTTTGCCGGCGAGTTCGCAAAAGATCGCGCCGCCGATGATAAGCGCGGCGCCCATCAGACGGACCGGTGTTATGGCTTCGCCCAAAAGGACGGCCGAGAACACGACCGCCGAAAGCGGCTCGAGGTAGCCGACGACCGCGACGGTCTGGACGGGCAGCTTGGCGACAGCGCTAAAGTAGAGCAGGCAACCGATGCCGGTGTTGACGACGCCGAGCATGACGACGGCGCGCCAATCAATATTGTCGGCGACGCCGGCGGACAGGAATGAGGGGGCGCCCTGCGTGATGAGCGTGAGGACCAGCGCGGTCACAAAGGCTGCGCTCACCTGGAGCGCGGAGTTCTCAAGGCCTTCGATGTGTGGCGCACCCTTGCTGGCGATGACCATCAGCGCATAGCAAAATGCCGAGGCGATTCCGCAGGCGATACCAGCAATGGGCATATTGCCGCCTAGACCTTGCGCTGCAATGAGAAAAGCACCGCAAGCGACGGCGATAAAGCCGGCGATTTTGCCGCCGGTCAGCTTTTCGCCAAAGATGAGCGGGGAGAGCGCCATGACAATGATGGGGCCGCAGTAGTACAGCAGCGAGGATACGCCGACGCCGATCGTCTGGTAGGCGCGGAACAGAAAAATCCAGCTGGCGCCCAGCGCGGCTCCCGAGAGGAGGAGGGCTACGGCTTCGCGGGGGCGAGATGGCGCCTGCAGCTTATGGCGTTGGGTGATGACGAGGATGGTGACAAGCGAGAGTGCGCCCAAAAACGTGCGTAGTAGCACGATATCGGAGCTCGGCAGCGCGATGGCAGCGGCGATGATGCCGTTGGAGCCAAACAATAGCAATGCTGCTAAGTACGTAAGCAGTCCGTTGTTCATGCGCTGACATCCCCTCTATATCCGTGCATGTTCACTATGGGTGAACTGGCTATAGAAGAAAAGCGAATATAATGCATAGATAACATGACAAAAGCTCATGCATGGGTGGAGGGGTGCCGTGGAAACGAATGTTCAAAAGATGCAGGTGCTGCTGGAGACCGTGCGCGCCGGAAGCTTTACGCGCGCCGCCGAGCGGCTGAGCTATTCGCAGTCGGGCGTGAGCCGTATGGTGGCCGATCTTGAGGCCGACTGGGGCTTTAAAGTTCTCGATAGAAGCCGCGAGGGCGTAGTACTTTCTGCCGACGGGCGGCAAGTTATGCCGGCGGTCGAGGCGCTCTGTGAGGAATTCACTCGCTTGCAGCGACGGGTGGATGAGATGCGTGGGCTCATGCGCGGCAAAATCTGCATCGGTACGTTTTCGAGTGTGGCGACCCACGTGCTGCCGCCGGTGATTGCGCACTTTCGCGCCGATCACCCGGACGTCGATTACGAGTTGCTGATGGGTGATTACTCCGAGATTGAGCAATGGGTGGCGGAAGGCCGCTGCGACCTGGGCTTTATTCCGCGCGAACCACGCGGCGCCGGCATAGCGTCGCGGCCGTTGGTGCAAGACGAGCTGATGGCCGTGGTGCCAGCGGACTCCTCGCTTGCCACCGCGGAGGTCGTTTCCCTTGCCGATTTGGCCAACGAGCAGTTTATTCTGCTGGAACGCGGCACCGATGACGAGATTACGCCGCTGTTTCGTCGCGCGGGCCTGACGGTGCGTTCTAAGCTGTCGACCTGGGATGACTATGCGATTATGGCTATGGTCGAGGACGGCTTGGGCGTGAGCATTCTTCCGGCGCTCATCTTGCGCCGCTGCCAGTTCGATGTTGCCGTGCGCCCACTCGAGGGACATCCTCATCGGCAGATCAATGCGATATATCGCACGGCTGACGTTTCGCTTGCGGCGGCTCGTCTCCTTGAATATCTCTAAAGGCGCGTACCTGTTGTCCACTTTGGGACAATCCTCGGGGTTCGGTACATTTTCTTATGAAATTGAACTTTGGAATGAGGTGCCGCGTTATACTGCTGCCTAAATTGAACTCTGGTTCAATTCGTGTTCTATAAATTGAACTTTGCCAGCAAGGAGGTTCTAGTGGCCCAAGAGACGTTTAGCGATCGCCTGCGACAGACTATGTCCGATCGCGACGTTCGCCAGTCGGACGTAATCCGCGCATCGGAGATGCTCGGCAAAAAACTCGGCAAGAGTCAGATGAGCCAATATGTGAGCGGCAAGACGATTCCGCGGCGCGATGTGGCAGAGCTGCTCGCCCGCATTTTGGAGGTCGATGTTACCTGGCTGCTTGCCGGTGACGCCGATCAAGGCGAGGCATCATCGCCCCGTAACGTTTCCAAGCCCGAACCCCATCCCTCAGCTCAAATTCCAAGGAGCACCACCATGCGTACTTTTTCTAAATCCACCAAGCTCGATAATGTCCTGTATGACGTGCGCGGTCCCGTCGTCGACGAGGCTGCCCGCATGGAGGACGAGGGCGAGCGCATCCTCAAGCTCAATATCGGCAACCCGGCGCCCTTCGGTTTCCGCACGCCCGACGAGGTCATCAAGGACATGCGCCAGCAGCTGCCCGACTGCGAAGGCTATTCCAACTCGCGTGGCCTGTTCTCCGCGCGCAAGGCAATCATGCAGTACTCGCAGATCAAAGGCCTGCCCAACGTTCAGATGGAGCACATCTACACGGGCAACGGCGTGTCCGAGCTCATTCAACTTTCGATGAACGCGCTGCTCGACAACGGCGATGAGATCCTGATCCCCAGCCCCGACTACCCGCTCTGGACGGCGTGCGCGACCCTTGCCGGCGGCCATCCTGTGCACTACCTGTGCGACGAGCAGGCCGATTGGTATCCCGATCTGCAGGATATGGAGTCCAAGATCACGAGCGCGACCAAGGCCCTCGTCATCATCAACCCCAACAACCCCACGGGCTCCGTTTACCCGCGTGAGGTGCTCGAGGGCATCGTTGAGGTTGCGCGCAGGCACCAGCTCATGATTTTTGCAGACGAGATCTACGACCGCCTGTGCATGGACGGCTATGAGCACGTCTCGATTGCCTCGCTCGCTCCCGATCTGCCCTGTGTCACCTTTAGCGGCCTTTCCAAGTCGCACATGATCGCGGGCTATCGCATTGGCTGGATGGTGCTTTCGGGCAACCAGCGCTGCATGAGCGACTTCATCATGGGCATCAACATGCTCTCCAACATGCGCCTGTGCTCCAACGTGCCGGCCCAGTCAATCGTCCAGACGGCGCTCGGCGGCCATCAGTCGGTCAACGACTATATCCGTCCCGGCGGTCGTGTCTACGAGCAGCGCAACTTTGTGTATGAGGCGCTCAACAAGATCGACGGCATCTCGGTGGTCAAGCCGCGCGCGGCGTTCTACATCTTCCCCAAGATGGATGTTAAGAAGTTCAACATCACCGATGACGAGCAGTTCGCTCTCGACCTGCTGCACGAGAAGAAGATCCTGATCACGCGCGGCGGCGGCTTTAACTGGGCCGAGCCTGATCACTTCCGCATCGTGTACCTGCCGCGCATGGAAGTGCTTAAAGAGTCGCTCGAAGACCTCGCCGACTTCTTCGATCATTACCGCCAGAGCTAGTGGGATAGAAGCTCCGCACTATGAAAAGCTCCCTGCAGTTGTTTTGCTGCAGGGAGCTTTCTTGAATCGGCGGAACTATATAACAATTCCGTTGCAGTGGTCGATTTCGTGCTGGATGATCTCGGCGGTGTAGCCCGAGAAGTTTTTGATGCGGTGGACGAAGTCCTCGTCCAAATACTCAACCTTAATGCGACGATAGCGGGTACAGGGACGCTCGCCGATCAGCGAGAGGCATCCTTCGCTCGTCTGATAGGCATTGACCTGCTCAAGAATTTGAGGGTTGTACATCAGGAGCGTCTTGTTGCCGTCTTTTACGCAGATGATGCGTTTGCGCACGCCGATCATGTTGGCGGCGAGACCGACACACTCGTGCTCGTGTTCGTGAAGCGTGTCCAAAAGGTCCTGTCCGGTAGCGGCGTCTTCGGGGTCGGCATCCTCGGAGGGCAGGCGTAAAAAGAACTCGGACTTCATGATGGGCTTAATCATGGCGGGCTCCTCATGTCTTATGCTTTCGTGGACTTTTAATAATAGCGCGGAAGGAAAGCTGCGCGTCCGCGTTACAATCTTTCGACGTTGGACCATGTTGCCAGATTCGTCGTGTACGGCGTCTGGTGTAAGTCTAGGGCTCATTTTCGCCCTGGACTGTTCCTCTGGGGCGATGCGATTGTCGTTCTAAGAGGAAGGAATTTCATGGGGACCAAATCCCAAAAGCAAACTCAATCACCGTCGACAGCCTCGGCGATTCTCGTCGTAATGTATGTTGCAGCCTTTGTTGCCGCGTTTAACGAGAACATCATTAACGTGGCGTTGCACGACATTATGGCGGCCTTTTCGGTGAGTGACACCACGGCGCAGTGGCTCGTTTCGGGCTACATGATCGTGACGTCGATCTTTACGGCCATCATGGCCTTTCTGTCCGGCCGTTTCTCGACGCGCAAACTGCTGTTTTTCGCATGCGGATGCATGGTCGCCGGCGAAGTCCTGTGCCTGGTCGCTCCGTCGTTTAGCGTTTTGCTGCCGAGCCGTATCCTGCAGGCTGCGGGATCGGGCATTTTGTTCCCGCTCATGATGAACGTGGTACTGTTCTGCGCCCCGCGCGAGAAGATTGGCCTGTATCTGAGCCTGGGCGGTGCCTGCATTACGCTGGGGCCGGCGTTTGGACCCGTGATCAGCGGTCTAATGTGCACGTTGTTTGGCTGGAGGGCGGTGTTCGTAGTGCCGCTGGTGGGCGGCATTGTGGTCGCTGCGGCGGGCGTAAAGCATGTTCAGAATGTCGGAGAGCGCTCGAACACCACGCTTGATATTCTGTCGGTTGTTTTGCTCGCTGCCGGTATAACAGCATTTGTGTATTCCGTAGGCGAGTTCTCGACCAATCTGGTTGGCGGTACCGTGACGCTCTTAGCCGCCATTGTGCTGCTCGGCCTGTTTGCGGCCCGTCAGCTCAAGCTTGAGCATCCGGTGCTTAACGTGCGTCCCATGGCGAGTGTTCGTTTTTGGCCTGCGTGCTTGCTTGTGGTGGTATCGATGATGACGACGTTCTCGATGAGCGTTTTGTTGCCGCTCTATTTTGAGGGCGCATACGGCATGACCGCACTTGTTGCGGGCTTGCTCATTTTGCCGGCAATCGCCTGCAACGCCGTGACCTCGATTGTGGGCGGACGCGTGATGGACGCCCGTGGCGCATGGCCGCTGCTGCCGGTCGGCTTTGCCCTGATTGCCGTGGGGCAGACTACCATCTCGATGACGGCGGCAAGCATGAACATCGGCGTCGTCGTGGCGCTGACCGTTGTGGTGTATGCCGGAGTTGGTTTGGTGCTGAGCCCCTCGCAAACGGCCGGCTTGGAGACGCTGCCCGCCGCTGAGCATCCTCACGGAACGGCATTGCTCAACACGTGGAACATGATTGCCGCATCGTTTGGCCCGTCGCTGTTTATCGGCCTGCTCTCGAGTTCTGCTGCGACCGCCGGCGCCGCTGGCGCTGCGACCGACGTTGCCCAGGCGATTGGATTTGTAACTGCCGTGCGTGTGGCGGCTGTAATTGCCGTGGTCGGGTTCGCGGTGTCGCTGGTGTACGCTCGTCGTGAGTCGCACATGTCGCATTAATGTGTGCACATAGATTCTGCAGCTAGATTGGATGGCGACACCATAAACTAATGGACGTTTTGCCGAGAGGCATGAATGTTTAAAGCGCAAAGAGTGCGCGACGGGCCCCGCGAATGGGGCGATGATGCCCGAGAGGGCCAAGAAGGAGTCTCATGTCCGAGAACGAAGAGATCATGAACGAGACCGAGAACGAGACCATGGCTGCCGAGGTCGAGGCAGTCGAGACCGTGGAGACCGAAGCTGCCGAGGTTGAGGCTGCTGACGAGGTTTCCGCCGAGGAGGAGGCCGAGGTTGTCGAGGCCGCCGTTGATTACGATGACGAAGAGCTGATGGACAAGATGCAGAAGGCCGCCCGCCTGCTGCGTAGCCGTCGCTTTGCTATTTCCAAGGAGGAGGAGGCCAAGGCCGAGCGCATGGCGAACATCGAGCGCGCCATCAAGCTTCTTGACCTCAAGCCCAAGATGGAGCAGAAGGAAATGTCCGACCTGCTGGGCATGCGCCTCCGTGAGCTCGATGGCCTGATGGCCGAGGCCGAGGCTGCCGATCTGGTCGGCCGCATCGACGACGCCGAGGGCGATATGCGCAAGATTGTTGTCTTCGCTGCCGAGGATGCCGCTGAGGGCCTGGTCGAGCTTGCCAACAAGAAGGAGAAGCTCCTGCCCGAGCTTTCTTACGAGGAGGCCACCGAGCTGATGGCCGCTCTCGATAAGGTTATCGCTCCGCTCGTCGCCATGGGCCTGGACGAGGACCGCGGTCCTCGCGGCGGCCGTGACGACCGTGGTGGCCGTGGCGGCGACAGTGGCGGTCGCGGCGGCTTTGGCGATCGTGGTGGCCGTGGTGGCGACCGCGGCGGTCGCGGTGGCGATCGTGGCGGCCGTGGCGGTTTTGGTGACCGTGGCGGCGACCGTGGCGGTCGCGGCGGCTTTGGCGGCAACCGTGGTGGCTATGGCGATCGCGGTGGCAACCGTAGCGGCTTTGGCGGCAACCGTGGTAACGACCGTGGCGGTCGCGGTGGCGACCGTGGCGGCCGCAACGGCGGCGGCTTCCGCGGCAACCGCTTCTAGTTGGGTTACGCGGTTTTACCAAACCGCGTAACTAGTTGACGCTGCGTGCCCACCAGAGCGACAACTTGTCATTCAAAGAGGACGGCATGACCAGAAGGTCTATGCCGTCCTCTTTTCATGCCAATTTGTTCGCTCTGGTGGGCGCTCGCTGTCGGTGCCAAAACATCGACATTGCCATGATCCAGACCTGCTAAAAGATAGTCGTTGGGGACGTTCTTGTTTGACTGGTCATTTAAGAACGTCCCCAACGACTACGTAGCATGAGAGTGGATAATCTCCCGGTATGAGCCCATATTCATGCTCAAGGTGGGAGATTATCCACTCTCGTTTCGTTTGTTGATTTCGATGCCTACATTTGTAGGAACAGTTCGTGGAGGCGGGTGTCTTCGTCGAGTTCGGGGTGGAAGGTTACGCCGAGCTGGTTGCCCTGGCGCGCGGCGACGATACGGCCGTCGACTTTCGCTAAGGCCTTTGCGTCGCCGTGGACCTCGACGATGCGGGGCGCGCGGATAAACGTCAGTGGCACTTCACCGTCGATGCCGGCTAGCTGCCCCTTGGTTCGAAAGCTGCCGAGCTGCCTGCCGTAGGCATTGCGCTCGACAAGTACATCCATGGTTGCCAAAAGCGGCGTGCCCTTATCGTCATGGGCGGCAAGGTCGTGAGCCAGCAGAATTAGGCCGGCACAGGTGCCCAGGACGGGCATGCCTTCAGAGATGCGGGCACGAAGCTCCTCGAGCATGCCCAACTCATCAAGCAGCTTCCCTTGAACGGTAGACTCGCCGCCGGGAAGTACCAGACGGTCAAAGTCCTGCTTCAAATCAGCCGCCTGCCTCAGCTCAATACAGTGTACGCCCAGCTCGGATAGTCTTGTCTCGTGCTCGACAAAAGCGCCTTGGACCGCCAGCACGGCGACCGTCTGGTCTGCATAATCGCTCATGTGCGATCCTTTCTGCTGGACTAGCGCCCGCGCTCTTCCATGATAATCTCGATCTCGTCGGCGTTGATGCCCACCATGGCCTCGCCCAGGTCCTCCGAAAGCTCGGCGATGAGCTTGGCATCGGTGAAGTTTGCCACGGCCTTGACGATGGCGGCTGCGCGCTTGGCGGGGTCGCCGCTCTTAAAGATGCCCGAGCCGACAAAGACGCCTTCGGCGCCCAGCTGCATCATCAGCGCGGCGTCGGCGGGGGTCGCTACGCCGCCGGCGGCAAAGTTCACAACGGGAAGCTTGCCCGTGGCATGGACCTCGCGCACCAGCTCGACCGGAACCTGCAGTTGCTTGGCTGCCTCAAAGAGCTCGTCGTTGCGCAGGGCAACAACGTCACGGATCTGCTTTTGGATCTTGCGCATGTGACGCACGGCCTGAACGACGTCGCCCGTACCCGGCTCACCCTTGGTGCGAATCATCGTGGCGCCTTCGGCAACACGGCGCAGCGCCTCGCCCAGATCACGGGCGCCGCAGACAAACGGCACGTCAAACTGGGTCTTGTCGATGTGATAGACGTCATCGGCAGGGGAGAGAACCTCGGACTCGTCGATGTAGTCGATCTCGATGGCCTGCAGGACCTGCGCCTCGACGATGTGACCGATGCGGCACTTGGCCATGACGGGGATGGAGACGGCCTCCTGGATGCCCTTGATCATCTTGGGGTCGCTCATGCGCGAGACGCCGCCTGCGGCACGGATGTCGGCCGGGATGCGCTCGAGGGCCATGACGGCGCAGGCGCCTGCCTCCTCGGCGATGCGTGCCTGCTCGGGCGTGGTAACGTCCATGATGACGCCGCCCTTGAGCATCTGCGCGAGCTCGCGATTGAGTTTGACGCGGTCGGCCTTGCTGTTCTGTTCTGCCATGGTTGCTCCCTTGGTTGGCATGTGCATTGCTTGACGGAACATCCTATCGGGGAGCTGGGTATGACAAAATACTCAGTTTTCGAGATAATTACAAGGTCAGACTAATACCAGATTGAATGACTTAATAAGGTCAGGTGATAGGCTCATGCTTGACTACAATTTGGAAAAACGCGGCGAAGCATCGCTCTATGAGTATGTTTACCAGCAAATTCGAGATGATATCGTAGCTGGACGCATTGTGGCGGGGGAGCATTTGCCGTCTAAGCGCGCCTTTGCCAGTCATCTGGGAATCAGTGTTATTACCATCGAGAATGCATATAGCCAGTTACTCGCTGAGGGCTATATTTGCTCAATACCACGTCGTGGCTACTACGCTTGCGAGCTTCCGGATGCACCGGTTTTGGCTTCGGCTGCGGAGGGCATCGACCGAGATGCCGTCTCTGTGGGCCCCAGCGTGCATGATGTCAACGGACAGGTCGAGCGATTCGATGCGCTTTCTCCTTCTGCTTTGGAGGCGGCGCGGCTTTGGCAAAGCGCGCTACGGGCGACGCTGGCATCCGAAGACGAGCGCGAAATCTTTTCGCCCGCACCGGCGCAGGGCACTGCTCGGCTGCGACGCGCAATTGCTCACCATCTGCACGGGACAAGGGGTATGAATGTCGACCCCAACAACATCGTTATCGGTGCGGGCGCCCAGCTGCTCGATACCATGTTGGTTCAGTTGCTTGGCGCGGATAAGGTGTATGCCGTTGAGGACCCGGGCTATTTGCGCCTGACGCGCATCTATCAGGCTATGGGCTGCGAAGTTCGACATATCCCGTTGGATGATGGGGGCGTGGACCTGAGCGCTCTGCAGAAAACCGGGACCGATGTTCTTCACCTGATGCCGTCCCATCAGTATCCGACCGGCCTGGTGACGAGCATTGCGCGTCGCTATGCCCTGCTGAGCTGGGCTGCCGAGCAGCCGGGCCGGTATCTCATCGAAGATGACTTTGATTGTGAGTTTCGCCTTGCCGGCAAGCCGATTCCCGCGCTCGCGTCGATCGATGCCGCCCAATCGGTCATCTACACCAACACCTTTTCAAAAAGTCTGTCGTCGGCCCTGCGTTTGGCGTATATGGTCCTGCCTGATGAGCTGATGGAACGGTTTAGGCGCAACCTTGGTTTTTACGCCTCGTCGGTGAGTTCTGTTGACCAGGTCGCTTTGGCTCGTTTACTGGAATCGGGCGATTACGAGCGCCATGTAAACCGGGTCCGCGTTCGCGCTCGCGAGACACGCGATGGTCTGGCGGCGCTTGTACGGAAAGCGTTTCCGGCGGGGGAGGTCTCGATCGAGCATACGGACGCGGGCCTTTACTGCACTGTTGCCCTGGCCGAGGATAAGGCAGGGGAGAGCTTCGCGAAGGCTCTCGCTGACGCTCGTATTTCCTATGTCAACATCGCCGATTGCCTGTGGACGGGTGATCGGGCATCGACTAAGAACGCTCCATCTCGCGTCCTCATACAATACGACGACCTGAGCCCTCAGTCGCTCATCGCTCTTCAAGAGCAGCTGCAATAAGCCCACGAAAAAGGCCCGAACCAATACGGTCCGGGCCTCATCGAGCTAGAGGTTATGTCTCAGGCGTTTGGCTTAGCCAAAGTAGCGCTTGAGCAGACCGGCGAAAGCCTTGCCGTGGCGAGCCTCGTCGCGAGCCATCTCGTGCACGGTGTCGTGGATGGCATCGAGACCAGCGGCCTTGGCGCGCTTAGCGAGATCGGTCTTGCCAGCGGTGGCGCCGTTCTCGGCCTCAACGCGCATCTCGAGGTTCTTCTTGGTGGAATCGGTCACGACCTCGCCCAGGAGCTCAGCGAACTTGGCGGCATGCTCTGCCTCCTCGTGGGCAGCCTTCTCCCAGTACAGGCCGATCTCGGGATAGCCTTCGCGATGAGCGACGCGAGCCATGGCCAGGTACATACCGACCTCAGAGCACTCGCCCTCAAAGTTGGCGCGCAGGTCGGCAACGATGTCCTCGGAGACGCCCTCCATCTTGGCGACGCCCACGACGTGCTCGGCAGCCCACTCGAGCTGACCCTCCTCCTGCTTCAGGAAACGAGAACCGGGAACGCCGCACTGGGGGCACTTAAAATCCTCGGGCAGCTGGTCGCCGTCGAACTCTTCCACATAACCGCAAACGGGGCAAACAAATTTCATGATTCGATCCTTTCGATCGATGGCGATGGGGCGCTTGTCCGGTCCCGTAAGGGCCCTCTCCGGACGTGCGTCTTGACGAGTTCTATTATCCATAAATGCAACCAAATGTGAAGACTATTAGGAATGATTTTTAATAAAACAATTTTGAGATATGAAGATGTTGATTGATTAACGATTGGCAGGACGTCTGCGATCTCTGCTGAGTACAATCGGTCGAGCAAATGTTGACCAATCAACAAATGAGGGAGTTTCCTTTATGCATCTAGCCCGCCGCGCCTGGTGCCGAACGTATCAAACGGTTTTTCGCATCGCATTGCCAGTGCTGCCCTATACCGAGCCGTGCATTCTGGAGCACGCTGAGGGTGTGCCCACAGTGCTTCAAAAGCGTTCGATACAACGGGTTCTTATCGTGACGGATCCCGGCATTGCCCGTCTGGGGCTCACGGCACCGCTCGAGACAGCGCTCGCGTCCAAGGGAATTGGCGCTGCGGTCTATGCCAAAACATCAGCGAATCCTACGGTCTTAAATGTGGAGGAAGCGGCGTCCCTGTATCGAGAGAGCGCCTGCCAGGCCATTATCGGCTTTGGCGGTGGCTCGGCCATGGACTGTGCCAAGGGCGTGGGAGCACGTATCGCGCAGCCAAACAAGCCCATCAACAAGATGCGCGGCCTGCTGCGGATTCATCGTCGCCTGCCGCTGCTCATTGCCGTTCCCACCACGGCAGGCACGGGAAGCGAGGTCACGCTTGCGGCGGTAATTACCGATGGCGAGACGCACTACAAGTACCCCATTAACGACTTTGTACTTATCCCGCGCTTTGCGGTGCACGACCCCGAGTTTACGCGTGGCCTGCCCGCCTCCATTACGGGGCAGACGGGCATGGACGCCCTGACGCATGCCGTCGAGGCCTTTATCGGGCTAAGCACTACGCCCTATACGCGCAAGATGGCGCGACAGGCGGTGCAGCTCATCCACGACAATTTGCTCGAGGCCTATGAACATGGCGACGACATGCGTGCGCGTCGCAACATGCTTTCGGCGGCGTATAAGGCGGGTGTTGCCTTTACGCGCTCCTATGTTGGATACGTTCATGCCATCGCACACAGCCTGGGCGGGCGTTACGGGATTCCGCACGGCTTGGCCAACGCCATCATCCTGCCGCATATGCTTCGCGCCTATGGCGAAACTGCTGCTCCTAAGCTCGCCGATCTCGCCCGCATGGCCGGTATCGCGCCGGCTAGCGCGCAGGACAGCCTGGCGGCCGAGGCCTTTATCGATTGGGTCGATCGAATGAACGCCGCCCTGGGAATCCCCAAATACGTCTCGGGTATTCGCCGCTCCGATATTCCGCAAATGGCGGCCCATGCCGATGCCGAGGCCAATCCGCTATACCCCGTTCCACTTTTGATGGACCGCCTGGAGCTCGAGCATATGTACGAAGTTGTTGCAGGTGGTATGTTTGAGGACGAGAACTAGGAGGGTCCATGAACACCGAGGAAATTGCGCGCATCGTCGGCGATCAGCGCGCCCACTTTAATACGCACGCCACGTTTGATGTCGATGCTCGGCGTCGCGCGCTCGTGAGTTTACGCGATGCAGTACGGTCCCACGAGGCCGATATCGCCCATGCGCTCAAGACCGATTTGGGAAAGTCGCATGACGAGGCCTATATGTGCGAGATCGGCACGTCGCTTTCCGAGATTCGACATCAGATCGCTCACGTGGCTCGATGGAGTCGTCCGCGCCTGCGTCCGTGCGATCTCGCTAACGCCGTGAGTGTGTGCAAAACGCAAACCGTGCCCTATGGCGTCACACTCATTATGGCTCCGTGGAACTATCCGTTTTTGTTAACGCTCGAGCCGCTCGCCGGCGCCCTTGCCGCGGGCAATACTGTGGTCATCAAGCCGAGCGCCTATGCTCCGGCATCGAGCGCGGTGCTCAGGCAAATCTGTGAAGAGGCATTTGATCCGCGCCTGGTGACGGTTGTCGAGGGCGGGCGCGCCGAAAACGAAGCGCTGCTCGATGAGCACTGGGACAAGATCTTCTTTACCGGTAGCGTTCCGGTCGGCAAACTCGTCATGGAGCGCGCAAGTAAAAACCTTACTCCTGTGACGCTTGAGCTGGGCGGAAAGAGCCCCTGCATCGTGGATGCGACGGCAAACTTGAAGGTCGCGGCACGGCGTATCGCCTTTGGTAAATGGCTCAACGTGGGGCAGACCTGCGTGGCGCCCGACTACCTGCTGGTCGATACGCGCGTGCACGACGAGCTGTTTGGCCTCATCAAGGAAGAGACCCGCCGTATGTTTGGTGAGCATCCGCTCGATAACGAGGATTACGGGCATATCGTCAACGCCAAGCATTTCGCGCGCGTGCGCGGGCTGATCGACCCCGATAAGGTTGTGCTGGGGGGCATGGCGCGCGAGTCGTCGCTCAAGATTGAGCCGACGATTTTAGACGGTGTGGCGCCTGAGGACGCCGTAATGCAGGAGGAGATTTTCGGCCCCATCTTACCGGTACTGACGTTTGAGAGCCTAGACGAGGCCGAGACGTTTATTACGGATCGTCCGACGCCGCTGGCCCTGTATATCTTTAGTCGGGATCGCGAGGTTCAGCGGCGCTTTGTGCGCTACGTGCCTTTTGGCGGCGGCTGCGTTAACGACACCATCATGCACTTGGCTACGAGCCATATGGGCTTTGGCGGCATGGGCGCGAGCGGCATGGGGCAGTACCATGGCCGCGAAAGCTTCGATACGTTTAGCCACAAGAAGAGCATCGTGAACAAGGCAACCTGGCTGGACGTGCCATTCCGCTATGCGCCCTACGCAAGCTGGAAGCACAAGTTCGTGCGCATGTTTGTACACTAGAATCAGATGGCGTAGCGACAAACGGTCGAAAAGACACGAGGTGGGGCGAATTTGTGTCCGCACGAGTTCGTAGACTTCTCAATAAGGTTAAGCGCCGGTTTATCCGGCCGTTAGAGGAGCTGCCATGTACGAGCCTTCACGTGTTCTTTTGTCGTTTCATATCGCAGGATTTCAGTATGCCGACGGTGCCTTGGTCCTGGGCGATCTTAAGGTCGGCGATAAGCTGACGCTGTGTGCCGAGCGCGATAATCCCCATGACCCTGAGGCGGTTGCGATCTATTACGGCAACACCAAGCTCGGCTATGTTCCGGGAAACGGGGTCGGCCCGCTATCCGTGATGATGCATTATGGACACGAGGGTGTATTTGAGGCGCGCGTGCAGCAGGTTGCCCCCGAGCGTAGCCCGTGGCACCAGGTGCGCGTTGGCCTCTACGTGGTGGATGCTCGCTAGTCGGTAAGGGAGGCTGCCATGTTTGATGACGATGGCCTGTTCGATCTGACGGATGACCCGTTTGAGTGGGATATGCTGCTCGACGATGATGAGCTGGAGCAGGACCGTAAGAAGCGGCAGGACAAGAAAACTCAGGGTGACGCTTCGAAAAAGCAAGACAAGCGCCGCCGCGGACTGTTCGGCGGGCTCTTTGGATAACCGCCGCATCGCTGCGTCTGTATACTTAGCACGAGTTGAACACGTTGCGAAATGAGGACAGAGACGATGATGTGGTTTACCGCCGACCTGCACCTGGGCGACACGAATATCCTGCACGACATGGACCGGCCATTTGGCTCGGTCGAGGAGATGAACCGCAAGGTCATCGATGCCGTGAATGAGTGCGTGGCGGCGGACGACCGTCTCTATATCTTGGGAGACTTTACCTATCGTTTGCCCCTGGCGGATGCTGTGCGCCTGCGCGAGCGCATCGAATGTCAGAACGTAACGCTCATCCGTGGCAACCATGACGGTGACTGGGAAGATCCAGCTGCGCCCCAAATCTGGGAAGACGTGCGTGATTACCTGGAGATTGCTCCCGGCTATGCCAAGGGCCATCGCCTGGTGTTGAGCCATTACCCCATGCTCAGCTGGAATGGCAAGGCGCGTGGCGCCATCATGCTGCACGGGCATATCCACAGCAGGGGAGACCGCACCAACGCGCGCAACCGCGATCGCGAGCGCCCCATTTATCGCTACGATGTGGGCCTCGACGCCAACGAGTACAAGCCCGTAAGCCGAGACCAGATCTTGAGCTTCTTTGGACTGTAATTCTCGAACCGTCACACAAACCGCCACAAAGGGGACAGGCACCTTTGTGGTGGTTCTGGCGCTGTTGCTATTATGGCGGCGGCGTCTTTTTTGTCCGTGCGGCGCGGTAGAGTGTAAGCGGTTGAAATTTGCGTCCATCGAGGAGCTGCTATGAACGAGATCAAGTGCCCGCATTGTGGCGAAGTTTTTAAGGTCGATGCGTCTGGCTATGCGGACATCGTCAAGCAAGTGCGCAATGCCGAGTTTTCGCGCGACCTGGATGAGCGTGTGAAGGCAGTCCAGCGCGAGGGCGAGCAGGCGCTGGAGCTTGAGCGCTCGCGTTCGACGGCTGCCTTGCAAAAGGCAGATTCTCAGCGCAACGCTCAACTTGTCGAGCAGAAGAACGCCGCGGAGCAGAAGCTGGCACAAGAGGTTGCCAAGCGCGACGCTGAGCTTGCCGAGCTGCGCGCCAAGCTCGAGGGCGCTGCCACAGAGCGCGAGAGCGCAAGTCAGCGCGCGGCGGTTGAGGCCCGTGCCGATGCTCAAAAGGAAAACGCCGAGCTTCAGCGAGAAATCGACAATTTGCGTGCGCAGCTGGAGCGCAAAGATGACGAAGCCAAGCTCGTCGAGTCGGTGGCGCGCAATGCTGCTCAAAACGATTTGGCTGCACGTGATGCTCAGATTGCCGAGCTGCAGGCCAGGCTTGCCGCGGCGGACAAGGCCCAGGAGATGGCGCTTGCCGCTGCCGCGGCAGAGTCGCAGCGCGAGCTCGATGCTGCTCGCGGTGAAGCTGAGCGCGCGCTTGCTGACTACCGCGCGACGGTACAGGAGAAGTTTTCCGCCGCAAAGGCACAATCTGAGCAAGAGGCCGAGGGTCTGCGTGCCCAGTTGCGCGAGCAGGAACTGATGGCAAAAATGAACCTGTCGGAGGCGGTCGCCGCGGTGGAGCGAGAGCGCGATGAGGCACGTGCCAAGCTGACGAGCGAGCTGGCGGTGCGCGATTCTCGCGAGGAACAGGCCAAGGCGGCACACGAGCTCGAGCTTGCGCAGGCCAAGCGCGCGAGCGATGACCTGATTCGCTACAAGGATGAAGAGATTGAGCGCCTTAAGGACATGAAGGTCCGCCTGTCCACCAAGATGGTGGGCGAGTCGCTCGAGCAGCACTGCGAGACCGAGTTTAACCGTCTGCGCATGACGGCGTTTCCTAACGCGTACTTCGAGAAAGACAACGATGCGTCCGAGGGTACCAAGGGCGACTTTATCTTCCGCGAGTGCGACGCGAGCGGCAACGAGGTCATTTCGATTATGTTCGAGATGAAAAACGAGAACGACGAGACTGCGACCAAGCACAAAAACGAGGACTTCTTTAAGAAGCTCGATCACGATCGTCGCCAGAAAGGCTGTGAGTACGCGGTGCTCTGCACGCTACTCGAGCCCGAGAGCGAGCTCTATAACGCAGGGATGGTCGACGTGAGCTATCGCTACGAGAAGATGTACGTGATTCGCCCACAGTTTTTCATTCCCATGATTACACTTCTTCGCAACGCCGCCATGGGTTCGCTGCGCTATAAGCAGGAGCTGGCGGAGTACAAGCAGCAGAATATCGACGTCACGAACTTCGAAGCCAAGATGGAAAAGTTCAAGAACGATTTCGGCCGCAACTGCGAGATCGCGAGTCGCAAGTTCCAAACGGCAATCGATGAGATCGACAAGACGATTAGCCATCTGCAGAAAACCAAGGAGGCGTTGCTGTCCTCCGAGAACAATCTGCGCCTTGCCAACAAGAAAGCCGACGATCTTACCATTCGCAAGCTCACATGGGGCAACAAGACCATGAAGGCGGCGTTTGACGAGGCGCGCGGGGCTGCGACGGAGACAAACGATGAGCCCGCCGAGGCGGATTCATATGAGGTCGAGGATGCCGAGTAAGGCATAGCAGATAGTGCAAAAGCGGGGCCGCTGGCGATATTGCCAACGGCCCCGCTTGTTTCGCTCCAGTATGTTCGGCTAGTCCTCGAGCAGGTCCTCGATAAAGCCGACGCGGTAGTTTTTGAAGATGACCTCGCCGCCGTCTTGCGTGGCGTCCAGATCGACATCGCCCATGATGCCAAAGTCGTGGTCGCCATCCTCGTCGGCAAAGATCTGGTGCACGTGCCATACGTGCGCGGTCTTCTCGTCGGACTCATCGATGGAAAACATCGCGGCGCTGCGGGCATCTCCGTCGGTGAGGATTTCCTCGTGCTGCTCGTGGTAAGCGTCGAGTGCTTTTTGCCAGCGGATCTCGCTCATGCCCCAGTCGTCGTCGAGCTCGCCCAGGTCGCGAACGTGCTCGCGGGCGGCAAGGGTCACGCGGCGGAAGAGCGCGTTGCGCACCAACAGCGTGCAGCCGCGGCGGTCCGCCACGACCTCGTCGATGCCCTGCGGCGGCGTGGTGTCGAGGGCTGCCGGGTTGCCAGCGTTCTCCCACTCGTCCACCAGGCTCGAGTCGACCGAGCGCACCACAAAGCCCAGCCACGAGATAATGTCGCGCAGGCGCTCGTCGCGCTTCTCGATGGGTACGGTGCGGTCGAGCGAACGGTAGGCCTCTGCCAGGTAGCGCAGCAAAATACCCTCGGAGCGGGCGATGCCGAGCTTTTGAATGTAGCCCTTAAAATCGCTCGCGCTTTCCAGCATATCGCGCAGAACGCTCTTGGGAGAGAGCTGATAGTCGTTTGCCCAGGGTACTTCCTGGCAGTACTTGTCAAAAGCGGCGTCGAGCAAATTCTCGAGCGGCTTTTCGTACGTGACGTCTTGAATGCGCTCCAGACGCTCCTCATATTCGATGCCGTCGGCCTTCATCTCGGCCATAGCGCGATCGCGTGCTGCGCGCTCCTGTGCGCGCAGCACCTGCTTGGGATCCTCGAGCGTTGCCTCGACCATTGAGATTAAGTCCATGGTATAGGTCTCGCTCTCGGGATCGAGCAGCTCCAACGCGGCAAGCAAGAACGGCGAGAGCGGCTGATCGAGCGCGAAGTCCTCGGGCAGATCGACCGTCAGCGCATAGTCGATGTCTGGTGCGGCGTCAGCCGGGGCATCGGGTGCGGGCGGCACCTCGGCGCGCACGACGACGCCGGAATCGATGAGCGTGGCGAAGATTTCGTCGGCGCGAACCTCGAGCTTGGCCTTTTCCTCGGGCGTTTGCAGGCTTGTCTCGATGAGGTCGTGCACGCGGGCTCGCGCATCGCCGCCCTGCTCGACCACGCTAATCACCATGGAGTGCGTGATGCGCAGGCGCGGCTTGAGCGTTTCTGGCTGCGTCTCGATCAGGCGCTCAAAGGTCTGCTTATTCCAGGTGACAAAGCCCTCGGGTGCCTTCTTCTTTTTAATCTTACGGAGTTTTTTGGGGTCGTCGCCCGCTTTGGCCATAAGCTTGGCATTCTCGATCTCGTGCTCGGGTGCCTCGGCAATCACCATGCCCTCGGTATCGAAGCCCGAGCGGCCGGCGCGACCGGCAATCTGATGAAACTCGCGGGCGCGCAGACGACGCATCTTGTAGCCGTCGAACTTGGTGAGCGCGGTGAGTACCACGGTGTGGATGGGTACGTTGATGCCGACGCCGAGCGTATCGGTGCCGCAGATGACGGGCAACAGGCCCTGTTGTGCCAAGCGCTCGACCAGCAGACGATAGCGCGGCAACATGCCAGCATGGTGCACGCCGACGCCGCATCCGAGCAAGCGCTTAAGAATCTTGCCAAAGGCCGTGGAGAAGCTCGTGCCCTTTGCCGCCTCTTTGATGGCTTCGCGCTGCTCCTTGCTGGCGATGCCAAAATTGGCGAGCGACTGTGCCGTCGCAAGGGCGGCATCCTGGCTAAAGTGCACGATATAGAGCGGGGCCTCGCCGCGGCGCATGGCGAGCTCGACCGTGCCCTCGAGGGAGGTCGTCACATAGTCGTAGCTCAGCGGAACAGGACGCGGGGCGTCGACAACCAAGTCGCAAGCAGCGCCGGTGTGTTCCTCGAGCGAGGCGGCGATGGCGGTGACATCACCGAGCGTGGCGCTCATGAGCATAAACTGCGTGTGGGGCAGGGTGAGCAGCGGTACCTGCCAGGCCCAGCCGCGGTCGGGGTCGGCAAAGTAGTGGAACTCGTCCATGGCAACGCAGCCCACGTCGGCGTCCTCGCCCTCGCGCAGTGCATCGTTGGCGAGGATTTCGGCCGTGCAGCAGATGACGGGCGCCTTGGTATTGATATGCGTGTCGCCGGTGATCATGCCGACGTTATCGCGGCCGAGCACCTGCACCAGGTCGAAGAACTTCTCGCTGACCAGAGCCTTGATAGGAGCCGTGTAATAGCAGCGCTTGCCCTGTGCCATGCCCATAAAGAGCATGCCCAGCGCGACGAGCGATTTGCCCGATCCGGTCGGTGTGCCCAAAATGACGTGATCGCCGGCGGCCAGGTCCATGAGGGCCTCTTCTTGGTGATCCCACAGCTCAATGCCGCGATCGCTCGTCCATTCAAAGAAGCGCTCGAATGCCTGATCGGGCGTGAGCCATGGTTCGGGCTCACTGCCGTCCTCGGGCTCCCACCAGGTGGGGGAGAGCGCGCCGAGCGAGCCGAACTCGGCTTCGGTTCCCGTGCCGCCCGAGAATGAGCTGGCGGCGCCGGCGCCGGAGACGGTGCTGGCGGCGGTATCTGTCGTGGTCTGTGCCATTTGGTTGCTTTCTCTCGCGTTTGTCCGCCATCCATTATGGCGTAGCGGCGACGCGGGGTGCCAGCGCGCGAGAAAATGCAGGAAATGGGCGCGTGAAGTTAGTGCTCCTGCGGCAGGCGCTTCTTGCCTTTGCGGGCACGGTTTTTAAAGTTCTCGACGGCCTCTTCCATGCCGAGAGGCACGTAGGTGAGCTCATCGAGGTTATCGGGCAGGTAGCAGGCAAGGCTTTGCTCCTGTGCTCGGCCTGCCGCGAGTTGCTCTTCGGTAGGCTTCTCGCCGGGTGTGGCGCAAATGCCATAGACGGCGGCACCCATCTCGCGCGTGCGGCATTCATATTCGGTCTCGGGGTGCTCGGGATGGTCGCGGCGGACGTCGTCACTAACCCAAAGCGTGTCGTAGCCGGCCGCGGCAAACTGCCCCAGGGCGTAGTCGCGCAATGGCTTGCTATCGGTTCGCAGCGTGACGGTAGCGCCGGCTGCAAAGAGCGAGCGGTAGAGCATCAGATGGTCGACATGGACGAGTCGTTTTTTGGCGTACTTGGCCTTGGGCTGCGGCGTGGGAAAGTTGATGGTGATGGCATCGAGCTCGCCTACGGCAAACAGCTGCGGCAGCGATGCGGCACCTCGGGGCAGGACGAGTGCGTTGGACAGCTCCTGCTCGCAGATTTTCTGCGCGGCATAGGCGATGCAGATGGGCTCCTGGTCCATACCGATAAAGAGCGTGTTTGGCTCGTGGGCCGCGCGCTCTACAAGGTACGTTCCCTTGCCGCAGCCCAGATCCAGGTGAAGGTGCTCGAAGGGCTTGCCGCCTGCGGGCGCACAGGCCTCGCGCCAATCTCCGGCATAAGCCTCGGGGTTCGTCTCAATCGCATCGGCGTAGCGCTCCAGGCGCTCCTCGAGCACAAAGTTCTTAGGCGTGCGAACGTGGACGGCTCCCATGAGGCTCCTTGGTCATAAGTATGGAACGCATGGCTGCGCGTTCCGTCAATGGGTTGAAAAAGAGTGGGCATAGTTTGCCCGAAAGACGCGGTGCGGCTCGGCGGCGAGTCGTCGGTGCCTACAGGCGCTTGAGAATCACATAGCGGTTGAGCTCTCCGCTGCGACCGTCGGCATGGAAACGCTCAAGCTCGCGCACGGGGACCTCGCCGCTCTTGTAGAACGTACGGACGCCGCGCACCAGGTCGGTGATCTGCTGATCGTCAAAGTGATGGCAATAGCGGTAGGCGTGGCGGTCGTTTTGCCAGCCAATGAGGTGGTCGCCGGCTTCAAACTGCGCTGAATCGTATCCCCCAAACGGCGGGGTGAGCTCGGCGCGGGCTTCGGCTCGAACGGCCTTGCGCGCCATGCGCTCGTCGTTCATAAACTCCCAAAAGCTGATGGCGATGATGCCGCCTGGGCGCGTCTGGCGCACCAGGGCGTCGAGCACGCGTACACGGTACTCGCACGACGGCACATGGTGCATAAAGCCAAAGCAGACCGAGATGTCGGCGAGCGGGGCGTCGAAAAGCACATCGGGTGTCTCGGCGGGATTGAGCTTCATGAGGGCGTCGAGCACATCGAGTTCCTGGAAGTGCAGGTTGGGAATGCGCAGGGCGTGACCGCGTGCATCGATGGCCAGGTCTTGGCACGAGTCGACGCCATAGAACTCAAACGGGCAGCTGGCATCTGCCGAGGGGTTTGCGCCGTCGACGCCCTTGGCGGCAAGTGCGCCGCCGGCGGCAAAGTTTTCGAATCGCATATTGCCGCAGGCGAGATCGAAGACGCGGACGGGATGCTCGATCGTGGCGACGTCGAGCTGTTCGAGCGCGATGTCCATGGTGCGCACCCAGCCGGGCCACGGGGCCTGGCGCGTATCGGAAAAGGAGGCGGAGTGCTCGCGATAGAACGTGTTGTTGAGCTGGATGAGCGATGAGGCGAAATCGCGGTTCACGGCGCGGAACTCCCTCCGTTGGCGGTGCGGTATAAACAGTATGACCATACTACCGTTAACGCCGCAACGGGGACAACTGAGCTAGGCCCCATTGCTTTGTTTGGACACATTTCCGCAGCTCATATGCACCCGCAACCGCCGGTTGTCAAAAATCTCACTAGAATAGGTGGCATGCTTTTGGCGGTGGCGGATAGATTTTTAACTGTGCAAGGCGCCTTAAGAACAAAAACGGTCCGGCGGCACGGCTGGCATCACATAGGAGGAACCATGAATGTAGAAACTGCGCAGCGGCTCGCCGACCTTCGTCGCAGCAAGGGCTTTAGCCAAGAAGGGTTGGCGCGAAAGTTAGGGCTGTCGCGCCAGGCGGTCAGTAAATGGGAGCGCGCGGAGAGCTCGCCCGATACCGAGAACCTGATCTCGCTCGCCAAGCTCTATGGCGTGAGCCTGGACGAGCTGCTCAATCCGAGCGATGAGATCGAGGACGATATCGAGTTTGAGAACGAGGACCGCGCCCGTCAGCGCGAGGCCGAGGCAGCAGAGCGCGCTCGCACCCATGAGGCGGCGGCGCGCGCTACCGAGGCGGCAACACAGGCGAGTGACGCCGCCGCCAAGGCGGCGCAAGCGGCAAGCTGGAGTGCACAGGCCGCCAATGCCGCTACGGCGCAGGCGACGAGTGGCGGCGCAGTTGGCTCGACTCCGGTGAAGGGTCCGTTCCAGTCGTTCCCGTATTGGGCCGTGTGCTGGCTGCTGTTCTTTTTGCTGATGTTCCCGTTTGGTGCCGGCCCCTTTGCCGCACTGATCTTCTTTACGATTCCCATCTATCACTGGGTGGCGCGTGCGCTCGATGGTGATTGGGCGCGCGGGGATATTCAGGTTGGTTCGGCACCGGTGACATCTAGGGCTCAGAATGTTTCCGCTTCGGTTGATGCTGGCGTGGCTACCGCGACTACCGCTGACCCGATCGCCAAAGAGGGTGATGAATGATGAAGCTTTCGCATGAATCCAAGGTACGCTTGGGTGTTGGAATCGGAGCGTTTGTGCTCATCATCGGGCTTGTATTTGGTGCCTCGCGGCTATTGGCTCATTCCGATATGGTGCGTACGACCGGTATTCTATCTGGCCATTTGTCTGATTTTGACGATATGTTTGACGACGATGATCTCTTGGATAGCGGTAAATATTCCGCTCAGCCTCAGCAACTTTCGAGTGCGACCTTTGATGCCGATGAGTTCCGCTACCTCGATTTCGATATCGATGCGGCTACGGTGGACGTCAAGGTTGTTGATGGCAACAAGGCTCGCGTTATCGAGCGGGGACGCGTTGCCAATGGTATGGATGCCTCCAAGGCCGCGACGCAGAACATCGCATCCGTCGAGGACTCGACGCTCAAGGTTTCTCAGTTTGGAAGTGATGACGGTAAGGCAATTGACCGCTCGGTTACGGTTGAGCTGCCGCGCCGTGTTGCCGAACATCTGAAGGGAGTCAACGCGCACGTGGGCTCGGGTGATCTGCAGATTGCCGGTGTCACCTGTGATGGTTTCGACCTTTTCCTGGGTGCGGGAGATGTAGAGTTTGCGGGCAGCGTGACTGATGCGCTTAGTGCAGAGGTCGGGTCGGGCGATGTAACGTTCGAGCTCTACCAGGCCCCCGCGAAGTCGATGGACGTGAGTGTGGGCTCGGGCGATGTGGAGATGACGGTTCCGAACTCTACGGGCTTTAAGGCGAGCCTCACCTTGGGCAGCGGCGACTTCGAGAGCGATTTCCTTCCGCTTGACTACGACGGCGAGACCATTTTGAATCCTGAATTCGATAATGGCGATAAGTCCGCCACGTATCGTTTTGAGGTTGGTTCGGGCGACATGTCATTTGATTCAGAGTGACGGGCGGTTATCGAAGACTTATAAACCATAGCTGCGCTGTTTGATGGAGGCGCCGGAGCCGTGACGGGCTCCGGCGCCTTTGCCTTTACAATGGGGGCATGGAACAGATTATCTTGAACATACTCGAGGCTCTGCGTCGCGGCGAGACCGTGAACGACAAAGCGCTCGTCAAATTGATACATGCCGAGGCGCGCCGTGAGGGTGCCGACAAACGCGATTTGGCCAAGCGCCGTTTGCTGCCGTTCTACCAGCGGGTTAAACGTGAGGAGCCGGCTCGTTGGGCTGGGTGGAATGTCGATGCCGAGCTGGAACGTCGACTGCTGCAGGTGCTGCGTATGAAGCCTCGTCGCACGGCCTCGGGCGTGGCGACCATTACCGTCATCACCAAGCCCTGGCCGTGCTCGGGCGATTGCCTGTTTTGCCCCAACGATCTGCGCATGCCTAAAAGCTATCTGCATGCCGAGCCGGCGTGCGCCCGTGCGGAGCAAAACTGCTTCGACCCGTATCTGCAGGTGAGCGCTCGTCTGACCGCGCTTTCGCAGATGGGGCATGCGACCGACAAAATAGAGCTCATCGTGCTCGGTGGCACCTGGAGCGACTATCCGCAAGGGTACCAGACATGGTTTATGTCGGAGCTCTTTCGTGCACTCAATGATGATGCGGTGGCGGGCGTGGCGGCCAACCCCATGTTGGCGCGTCCGGGCATCAGCCGTGCCGAGGCAGGGCGCCTGCTCGATGACGCTCCCGCCGATGCCCTGCCGCCGGTGGTAACAGAGCGCCGCGAGCGCTATCGGGCTGCTGGCATTGCGACAGACGAGGCTGAGCTTGCTGCCGGCGTTGCCGACGAGCAGGGGCGTGTGGATGCTGTCGTTGGTGGCTATAACCGCGCAGTGCGTCGTCTGTACGGCCCCGGTACGCCGTGGGGCGAGGTTGCCGAGTGGCAGACGACAACGATGGAGGAGCTTGAGCGCCAGCAGCGCATCAACGAGACGGCGAAGCATCGCGTGGTGGGACTCGTTATCGAGACGCGCCCCGATGCCGTAACGCCGAAGGCCCTCACGCTCATTCGCTGCCTGGGTTGCACCAAGATCCAGATGGGCATCCAGAGCCTCGACCAGCACCTGCTCGATATCAACGAGCGTCGCATTTCGGTGGCGCAGATTGAGCGGGCGTTTTCGCTTGCGCGTCTGTTTGGCTTTAAGATCCATGCGCACTTTATGCTCAATTTGCTGGGTGCTACGCCCAAGGGGGACAAGCTCGACTACGAGTGCTTTATGACCGAGGGGGCCTTTATGCCCGACGAGGTCAAGGTCTACCCGTGTGCGCTCATCGAGGGCTCGCGTCTGGTGGGCCGCTACGAGCGCGGCGAGTGGCGCCCCTATACCGAGGAAGAGCTGCTCGATGTGTTGGCCGACGACATCGTGGTGACGCCGGCGTTCTGCCGCATTAGTCGCATGATCCGCGACTTTAGTTCCGACGACATTATGGTGGGCAACAAGAAGCCCAACCTGCGCCAGCTCGTTGAGAATCGCCTGGCTGCTCGGGGTGATGGTGCGACGGTGCGTGAGATTCGCTATCGCGAGATCAGCACGGCGGGTGCCGATCTGGACGAGTTGACCCTTGACGAGGAAGTGGCGTACGAGACGCCGGTGACGCGCGAGCGCTTTTTGCAGTGGGTGACGCCGCAGGGCAAGATCGCGGGCTTTTTGCGCCTGTCGCTTCCCGATCGCGCCTTTGTCACCACGCATGCGGACGAGTTGCCGACGACGCCGGACGAGGCGATGATTCGCGAGGTGCACGTGTATGGCATGGCGGCGCGCGTGGGCGACCAGGGACAGGCGGCGCAGCATCACGGGTTGGGGCGTTTGCTCGTAGAGCGTGCGTGCGAGATTGCCCGGGATGCGGGTTATGCGCGTATCAACGTGATTAGCGCGATTGGCACACGCGAGTACTATCGCCATCTTGGATTTTATGACCATGGCCTTTATCTGCAAAAGGAGCTCTAAATGAACAAGCCGAGTGTTTCTGCCGGCGTCGTTGCCGGCGTTGCCCTGGGAGCTGCGGCGCTGGGTGCGGCCGCCGTTGCTGTTCGCGCTGCCTGCCTGCAGGTCGCGCGAACCCGCAACGGGTTGGCACGTGTGAAACGCGTGCACGACGAGGGCGGTGACGAGGTCCGTGTGCTCGTGCAAGGTGGCGTCTACCAAAGCGCGAGTTACGTTGGCGAGCGCTGGGCGGAGCCCGTCTTTGCGTACTATCGTGCGTTCGACGATGTGTTTGAGGCCGAGGACGCAATGCGTGATGCTTACGGTCATGGTATCGACCGTATGCTCATGCTGGGCGGCGGTGGGTTTGCCTATCCCAAGTTCGCGTTGATGTCGCACGAGAGCTTGCGCATGGACGTCATTGAGTATGACGGAGAGATTACGCGCCTGGCGCGCCACTGGTTCTACCTGGACGAGCTGGAGCGCGCGGTGGGCGACCGCTTGCGGGTGATTACCGCCGAGGCGCGTTCGTACCTGGGCGTGACGAGCGTGGGACATCGTCGCTACGACGTTATCGTGAGCGATTGCTTTGGCGGTGCCGAGCCCGTACGCGAGCTGGCGACGGTTGAGGCGTTGCGTTTGGTGCGAGGCAGCCTGAACCACGGGGGTATCTACGTTGCCAATATCGTGAGCGCAAACGAGGGGAGCGATGTGACGTTCCTGCGCGATTGCGCTGCCACGGCACTCGAGGTATTCGCCCACGCCTGGGTGGTCCCATGCGGCGATACAGAGTTCGGCGGCGAGGAAAACTACCTGCTCATCGCCAGCGACGGCGACTACGTCTTTGCCGAAGCCGTGCCCTTCGACGCTGACTTCCTCGGCACCGTTCTTCACGACAAGTAAGTCTCCCCGTCCCAAAAAGACTGGTTTTAGACGTGGTCGCGCCAGCTGCGGACGCGCTGCTTCATACCCTCGACGTCGAGCACACCTTCGGCAAAGCCCTTGCGCACGAGCTCTTCGGGAACAAACTCGTCGTAGCGGTCAAAGTAAGGCACCTCGCCAGGATAGACGAGCTCGATGGGATCGAAGTCCTTTTCGGCCTCGGCGGCGAGCACCTCAAAGAACGTCTCCTCGTCGGCCTTCATCTTAAACTGCATAAAGTACGGGCGTGACGGGTCGAGTCCGCGAAGGCCCAGCTCAGCGGCACATTTAATCTTGAGCATGCGCTCGAGCGCCAAAAAGGCGTAGCTGCCCAGCCAGGGGAAGAGCACCCAGGTATCGCCGCCCAGGTTGATGAGTGGCTTGGTCCCTGCGCCCGAAATCTCGGCCGCATGGCGAGCCTGTGCAAGACGTGCCCGTGCGTTGCCCATGAGATACGGATATGCCGCATGCTCGTTGAGCGTCTTGCGCATGCGTTCGAGTACGTGTGTATTGATGTCACCGGGGCAGTCGCCAAAGTAGGCCGGCACACGGCCCTTGACCTGCGTGGCAAAGACGGTATGACGCTTCCAGTCCACTTCCTCGACAATCCAGCAATGGCCTGCGATGGCGATGCGCTCACCGGGCGGTGGGGGATTGACGATCGTGCCCAACTCGGCCGACTCGCTGCGAACAGTGAACTCCTCGTTTTCCTGGAACACGGCATAGAACTTAAAGTTGTTAATGATGCGCTCGCCCGCGAGGCCCACAATGAGCCCACCGCCCTCGGTGACCTGGATGTGGTCGATCTTGATGAGGTGGCGCAGCAGTACGCGATAGTCATCGGCCGAGACGCGGTGGAAATAGCTGAGCGTGAGCACGCGCTGGGCAAGTTCGGCAGGCGTGAGTTCGCCGGTGCTGGCGAGGGTCGACATGGTCTGGTGATAGAGCAGGCTGTAGGGGAGTCGATCGAGCTCGGGCGGCTCGACCCACTTTTCCTCGCGATAGAGTTGTACGAGCGCGATGCCCTGGAGGAGCTTCCAAGGTATCGTTTCAGGCATCATCGTGCGCGGCTCGGGCTCTTCCTCGCGCATGACAAACCACATCTCGGGCGGAAGATCGCGGCGTCCCGTGCGCCCCATGCGCTGCAAAAAGGAGCTGACGGTAAACGGTGCATCGATCTGGAACGCGCGCTCCAGGCGACCGATATCAATGCCGAGCTCCAGCGTGGAGGTGGTGACGGTTGTCTGTGCCTGTTCCTCGTCGCGCATGAGCTCTTCTGCCGTCTCGCGTAGCGATGCCGAGAGGTTGCCGTGATGGATAAGGAAGCGGTCGGGCTCGTGCCGGCTCTCGCAGTAGCTGCGCAGCATGGAGCACACGGCCTCTGCCTCCTCGCGCGAGTTGGCAAAGACCAGGCACTTACGGCCGCGCGTATGTTCAAAGATATAGCCCATACCGGGGTCGGCGTTGTCGGGCGCCGTGTCGGTGGGGTTGAGAAGCGCCTGCTCGGTCGCTCGTGGGATGTCGACTTCGCCCTCGGGGGCCGAGGAAGTTTGGCGGTCCTTGGGAGCGGCCTTGCCCCGTGCCCGCTCACGACGTTGACGGCGCTCCTCTTGTGTGAGCTGTCCGCTGTGACGCATGTCTTGGGCGCCGGCGGGCAGTGCCGCGGATGCCGCCGCCTCGATACGCTCGCACGCAAGCACTTCGGCCTCTTGAGGACCCGTGCTCTCGAATCCCCGCTGCTGTGCCTGGGGACCCGAGTTGTAGAAGTGCTCCATGGAGATGCGCCACACGCGGCGCGGTTCTTCAAAGCGGGGGATAACACAGTCGCGCCCCGTTCCCTGTGAGAGAAAAGCGCCCGTGCGCTCGGGGTCGCCGATGGTGGCAGAAAGGCCGATGCGTCGAGGCTGCACGCCGGCCATGCGCGAGAGCCGCTCGATAAGGCAGAGCGTCTGCCCGCCACGGTCGCCGCGCATGAGCGAATGGACCTCGTCGATGACCACGTAGCGCAGGTCGCAAAACATGCGCGGGATCGCCATGTGCTTATGGATTAAGAGCGCTTCGAGTGACTCGGGCGTAATCTGCAAGATGCCGCTCGGTTTTTTGATGAGCTTAGCCTTGTGCGACTGCGAGACATCGCCATGCCAGTGCCAGACAGGGATATCGGCCTCTTCGCAGAGGTCGTTGAGACGGACGAACTGATCATTGATGAGCGCCTTGAGGGGGCCGATGTAGAGGGCGCCCACGCTTGCGGGCGGGTTCTCCCAAAACTCGGTCAGGATGGGAAAGAAGGCTGCCTCGGTTTTGCCGGAAGCCGTGGATGCCGTCAGGAGCACATTATCTTGCGTGTTAAAGATGGCATCTGCTGCCGCAACCTGGATAGAGCGCAAGCTCTCCCAATCGTGGGAGTAGATGAAGTCTTGGATAAACGGGGCATATCGGTCAAAAGCGTTCACGGGGCCTCCCCTCAAATACGAACCTCTTAACGCAGCGAGCAGTGGTTCGCTACATTACTGTCTCAACGTTTGTGCAGATAAAACCTGCCAAAATAAACCTGTCCCTTTTTGGCAGGTTAGATAGTGAATTCGGCGAAGTTGCGGTCGCCGCCTGCGGTGCCGGTGTCGCCTGTTGCGGCTGCCGGCGCCAGCGCGTCGCCGCCGACGCTTTGCAGCAACTCGGCCACATTTGCATCGGGGTTCTGACACAGGATATCGAGCAGCTCGATAAAGTCGCGGATGACCTCACGCGGCGTCAAGTGCGTATCGGCTCCCACGCGGCCAAACTCAATCTTGAGGAAGTCCACCAAGTCGTTTTCGGTAAGCGAGGGCGTCCAGCCAAAGTAGCCGGCATGGATCTGCATGAGTTTTTCGATGAGCACCAGCAGCTCCTCATAGGTGAGTGGCTGCAGGCGGATGATGGGCGCGAGCATGTCCTTAAGGTCTTCGCGCGCAAAGCGGCCCTGAGCGAGTCGGCTGCGCAGGGCCTCGTAGGAGAACACGCCGCGGCGGCGGTCTTCGATGGAGGTTGGCGTGCCGCCCATGATCATGCCCAGGTACTGCGCCTTGCCCTGGAGCGTGTCGTTGTACATGGTCAGGATCTTCTCGTAGTTGTATTGGCGTGTGATGGCGTTGGGAATCTTATACAGATTCACGAGCTCGTCGATGAGCACCAGCATGCCCTTGTAGCCGCTGCAGACCAAAAAGCGCGCAATGAGCTTAACGTAGTCGTACCAGTCGTCATCGCTGATGATGGTCGAGGAGCCCAGCTCGGCGCGTGCCTCACTCTTGGTGCGGTACTCGCCGCGAATCCATTTGGTCACGCGGCTCATAGCTTCTTCGTCGCCCTCCGAGACGGCCGTGCGATAACGGCGGAGCATGCGGGCGAAGTCAAAGCCGTGGACCATTTCCTCGAGCGGGGCCAGTTGGGCATTGACGGCAGACTCGTCGGCATCGGCACACGAGGCGACCCAGCGATCCAGGATAAGGTTAAGCGCACCGCCCTCGGGGCGCGTCTTGGTCGATATGTTGCGGATGAGCTCGCGGTAGGTGGCAAGGCCCTGTCCCTGGCCGCCCTGCAGGCGGCGCTCAGGGGACAGGTCGGCATCGGCCACGACGAATCCCTCGCCCATGGCGTGCGTGCGGATGGTCTGGAGCAAAAAGCTCTTGCCGGCTCCGTAGCGACCGACCAGAAAGCGGAAGCTCGCGCCGCCGTCGGCGATGAGGCTCAGGTCGGTGAGTATGGCGCGGATCTCGATCTCGCGCCCTACGGTGATGTAGGGAAGGCCGATGCGCGGGACAACGCCGCCCTTGAGCGAGTTGAGAATGACGGCGGCGACGCGCTTGGGCACACGGGGTGCTGCGGATGCGGTATCACTCATGGTCTAGGTATCCTCTCACGTCTGCTTCGTAGTCCTCGATAATGTGCGGTCCTGCCGCGCCAAATTCAATTACGGTGTCGCCCACCAGGTCAAAGAGCGCCTCGTTGATGCTATCGACGAGCATGTCCTCGCTCTGGCCCGAGTGCGCCACTGCCGATGTCGCTTGCGCTGCGTTTTGCTCGAGGAGCGCGCGAAGGAAAGCGTTTGCGGCGGGCGCTAGTTCGGTCGCGGCGTCAGTGGGCGCGGGCGTTACGGGTGCGGGCACAGACACGAGGAGCGGTGCCACGACGCCAAACTCTTCGGTGGAGACAGTCGGCTCGTCGGGTTCGTCTTGCCGTATGGTCATCTCGCCAGGTTCGGCAGTCATGCCGGGCGCAGACTCAGTGTTCGGTTGCTCGATAATTGTCGCCTCGGCTTCCACAGACACATCGTTCTCGCGCTCCTCATCAATCAAAAGCGCTTCACGCGTTTGCGCGGCGACGCTCCGAATGTGCCCCAGCTGGCTCAGGTCGATATCGATCTTGACGGGTTGGTGCGCGGCGTCCCACGAAAGCCATGCCACGATCTCGTCATCGATGATCTTGGCTAGATATTTGGGGACCTTCTCCTCCTTTAGGGGGTGGGTGGGGTCTAGGGCCAGGCGCAGGCGTTGGTCGCAGGCGCGCATCATCTCACCAAGCTTGCTGCTCTTTTGCCTGCTGCCGTGAATTCGCATGCATTCCCAAAAGCCATTTTGGCAACGGTAAATATGGATGGGGTCCAGACGGTATTCGCAATCCTCGTGGCGATTAGGCGCAAAGAACACGGCCGAGGCAAACATGGTGTAGGGCATGGTCGTCTCCTCCCCAAACAAGCTCGCTACGATGCCGGTCTTTCGGTGTGTGTCATAGTAGCGCGCCATACGGACATATACGGCGCATGCCACGTGGCGTAGGTCGCGATGGTGGCCGCGATCGAGTCTTGAGTTATTGAGGTTGTACGTGGAGAGGGCATTGATGGCGGCCATGAGTCGCTCCTCGCCCGCCTCGTCGGGCGGAAGGGGGAGCGTAGGCTCGGAGGTCTTGCGGCGCTTGGGGGCCAAGTCCGACGGCGTCGGTGTAGGCGCAAGGTCTCGAGCCGCGCGCCGCAGCTCGATAAGGGCGTTATCGAACATGACGGTTTTAGAGTCGCGAAGCAGCTTGGGGTCGAGCCCGTGGAATACGGCGTAATCTTGCAGCCACACGCGTGCAAACCGGTCGATGCCGGGCTCGAAGGCACGGTAGGCATCCCAAAAGGCCTTGATCTTGCTAAAGCCATCGAGCGGGTCATCAACGCCAATGCCGCAGATCAGCTCATAGAGATACAGGAAGGCAAAGGACGTAGACGTTTCCTCGACGGTTCCGCGTCGCACTTGGGCGCGCCAAGTAAAATAGCCGCGCAGCTGCCGATCGCTCATGGCGTTGTAGGTGGGAAAGTACGACTTGAATGTACCGTTGTAGGGGCAGTCGTCTTCAAAGTCGGCCATCAACAGGCCTTGGCGGTAGAAAAGCTCGGCTTCCGAAAGCCAGCGACCCGCGCCGCCTTTGGGGTCTTCTTGCCAACGCGATATCTCGCGCATCTTGCGGTACTGGTCGGGGAGGAAGTTCTGCATTTGACGACCGGTTTTGAGAATCGGCTCGTCAGCATAGACTTCGTTTGAGAAGCGAGCAGACTGATGGGTCCGGGCCTCGGCCATAATGCGCTCGATGAGCATCTTGATGTCCTGGTCGGCCACCGTCTCTCCTCTCCTAACGCAGCTTCGGTGACCTCATATCATAGCACAGCATCAAACAGGTGTTCGAGATACCGCTACGTAGATAGATTTAGAACAGGAGGGCGTAGATGACGGCTATGACAACGGAGGGGAGCATATTGGCCGTGCGGAAGGTCTGAGGACGGATCAGGTTGACGCCGACGCAGAAGATGAGCATAGAGCCCACGAGCGATAGGCTGTCGAGGGCGGCGGCGGTCATGATGGGGGAGAGCGCGCTGGCAAACAGCGTAATCGTTCCCTGGAATACGGCAACGGGAAGGGCGGAGAAGATGCAGCCGCGGCCGAGTGAGGCCGTCATGGTGCAGACGATGATGCAGTCTAGCGCACCCTTGAGGGCGAGTGTGGACCAGTCGCCGAGCAGACCGTCTTGGATTGATCCCACGATAGCCATGGCACCGATGCAGACGGTCAGCGATGTCGAGACAAAGGCATTGGTGAACTCGTTGTCTCCCTCGCTGCCGGTTTTGCGCTTGAGCCATTCGCCCAGGTTTTCGATGCCGGCTTCCAGGTTTATGGCCTCGCCGATGAGCGAGCCGAGGGCAAACGAGACGATGAGCATGGTGGTGCCGGTGGTCGCCAGCGCTTTCCCGTCAATGACGAGCATCTTTTGCATGGTGCCACCCAGTCCGATAAACAAAACGCACAGCCCCGACGCCTTCATGAGCGTGTCTTGGATGCGGGGTGTGATAAAGCGTCCGCCTATAAGGCCCAGCAGTCCGCCCGCAATCAAAAGTGCGACGTTGATGACCGTTCCCAAACCCGGCATGAACCCTCCCATATTGATGCCAACCTGGCAATCGTAGCAGAACGGGCTGCAGGGTGCGTCATGTCTCATCCTATACGTTATATAAATGGTATTAATGACGGCATTTGGTACCCAAGCCTCAGCCTCCCATCACGACATAGGGGCTGTAATCGAAGCACAGCGTCATGAGTCGCTGCGGGCGCTCAATGGCCGCGGCGATGATATCGGCATCTCGAGCTCGGTCAAATCCCTCGAGCTCAATTTGATACGAGACGTCTTCCATTTTATGGAGTATCCGGTTATTCAGGAGGTTCTCACCGTCGAATTCCTCGGTTTTGCCTCCGTCTGAGGTTACGGCATACAGGCGCAGTTTTGCGGTGGTCGCAGGGTCGACGACCGTGAGGTTGTCGATTTGGTTGGCCGTGCCCTTTGCCCCAAGCAAGGTGAGCAGGGTAGGGGCTACGACCTCGCCCGATGGCAGAAAAACAACTTCGACGGTTTTAGGGAATGCGATAATGGCTGCTTTGCGGACGGGCTTATCGGTGGTGACCCCAACGCTCGCGGCGTCGACGGTTTCCGTGCGGTCGAGCGCGACCATCATGCAACAATTGCCCTCGTCGATGTCCGTCGGTATGGGATACCCCAAGTTTTCGCCAGCTTGCGTGCCGTCGGCATCGGCGGCTGTTTCGCTTGGCTCGCTGAAAGTGGCTGAAGGACCGCTCGATGGCGGTGTTATGTCGCCTGGTGTGCCATTGTCCCCAGGCGCTATTTCACCGCTGTTCTCGCTGGAGTCGCTTGCGATGTCACCTGTCGAGGGGGCGAGTCCGACCGCTCCTACTCCGCTCCATTCCATCTCTAGGAGCGCCGGATCGACAAGGACGTGATGCACATCTTGCGTTTGGGTGCTGATATCGACGGGACCGGGATCTGCCCCTCGCGTCAGGCTGAGCGATCCGGTCCGCTGTTTGCCCCGAATCTCCTGGCTTTCTGTGCCGCTCGCGTAGAACATCAGAGCGATCTCGCCATTTGCCGTGGCGTCGGTGCCCGCCTTGGTCATTTTCAGCGATGCGGTGAATGAGATAGCGGGCTGCGTGCTATCGGCGCTCGAGGGGACGCAGCCCAGGCATACACCCCCTCCGTCTTCGAAAAACGTGCTGTCGAAGGCGACTGTTGCCCCGTCCGCCGAGTCATCGGACAGGGTGATGTCGAGGCGCAGCTCCACGTCGCAGGAATCGCCATCGGCATCAGTTGCAGCTGCGCGCCATGTGCAGATAATGCATCCCGTTAGGGGGCCGTCCGCTGTGCTCGAGCGCTCGGTATCCACGACCATCGAGCTGTTCGTGCAGCGACGGAGGCACCCCGAGGCCGAAATGCTTGCCTGCGCAAGCGAGAAGCGTTGGCGCGCGATGGTGCTCATCTGGTTTGTGGCGAGACAGTTGACGGCAGGTAAGGGGACGTCCACGGCGGGTGTCGCTAGAGCGGCGACGGGCATGCCGGTGGCAAGCGCACTGCAGAGCGCGGCAACGGGCAAAAGGTTCTTTGATGCCATGGGTTCTCCTTACCTGTTCTGGACGGTCTCGATTTTCGCGGCTACTGGCTGCGTTTGATATGCAGGCCAAGGCCGATGGCCCCCGTGCCCGCCGCAGCGATTCCTGCTGCCAAGAGCTGTCGCGTGTCACCCGTTTGCGCCAGGGGTTCATGTTGAGCGCTGCGTTCGAGCTCCGATAGGTCGACGGTCACCTGTGTGGCAGCTTGTGCCTGCTCTTGTTGGGCAAAGGCGGCGACTGGGGCGAACGCTACAACGCCGATGACGGCGGCGAGGGCAATCGCCTTAGGCCGTGTGCGCACCGGGCTCGACCGTCCACGTAATGCTTGCGACCTGGTCGCCCTCGCCAGTCACATGGAAGATGTCTCGCGTGACGCGGGCGACATTGCCGCTTGTCTTGAGCTTAATCTTGTCCGTACCATCGGCGATGCCCTGGTAGCCCATGTCGAAGGATGCATTTTTGGAAAGGTCGAGGCCCGCTTCCTGCGTCGCGGCGTGGGCGTCTTGGAGTGCCTTGTCTGGGCCGACCTTAAAATCGATGGAGTTCTGGGCGGTCCCCGTCTTGGCGTCGGCGACGATGCTCCAGGACTTCTGGGCGGCAATCTTCATGTTGGTAACGTGGATGCCATAGGCCGAAAGATTGTCGATGGTGGTTGTATTCTCGGAAGGGCCCTGGAGCGTGCCGTCTGCCTTAGCGACGAACGGAATGACGGTCGGGGCTTTGAACTTGATGTTGTCGATTTCGGTCCTGATGGTCACGTTGGTGGTTCCAGTGCGTCCCTCCGCCAGGGCGGTGGTCGGCGCGGCACCCATTGAGAGTGCAAGCATCAGCCCCGCGCCCACGACGAGCACCCTGGCCCCATTCAAGTTCCTGGTGATGTCCATAATCGTTCCTTTCTATTCGTCACGGACCGTTTCCGTGAGGGTTAGACGAAAGCGGTGTGGGTGCGCGTTTTCGCAACAGGCGGCAGATCTAGTCTTCGGCCTGCGCAACTCGCACCTTGACGCGCGTGGGATTGCCATGGGCGTCGTAGGTCTTGGCGTCGAGCGCCTGGATCTCGATATACGCCTCGCCTTCTTTGATGTCGCCTGCAGGGCAGGTCTCGACGGTCTTGCCGGTCTCGACCACGCCCGATTCATAGATGGTCTCGTCGTTTTGGATCACGCGGAAACGCTGGGGAAACTTGTTATCCTGGACGTTTTGCACGTTGACGCGCAGCTTGCCGCCTTTTTGTAGCTGGGCGACCGGTGCGACCGAGATCGTCATCATGTTGTCGCGGACGATGGCATCGAGCTCGTCCTGGATTTCCTGGCGCGACTTACCCTCCGCCGCTGTGACCGAGGCACCTGTCTCGGCGACAGGCTTTGACTGCCAGGCGTAAAGGCCGACGGCGATAAGGGCGCAGGCGATGGCCAGGCAGACAACGCCGAGCCTTTTTCGATGTTTCGACCCTAGGGGGCTCGACTGCTTCCTTACGCTCATGCGGCATCCTTAGTGGTATAGACGCGCGCGAACGTGGACGGATCGGCGCCAAAGAGCATGTGGAGCATGAGGCGTCGCGAGTAGATGAGCTCGTCGAAGTTTGGGTCGAGTTTGATGTCGTGGATGTGGGCGATGTGGTGGGCGAGTGCCGAAAACGATTCGGGATCGCAAATCACGTCGGTGGTGACGTGATAGACAGCCGCATCGGGAAACGCTTCCTCGTCGAAGGGCAGAAGATATGGGTCATCGTCAACTTCGATGGCGATGCCGTACTGGGGCCAGTAATATGCCATGGGAACCTCCCTGCTTTTGGACCAAACCTTCTATTGGCTTTGGCTGTCGATGCCGACCGTATCAGCCACAACTTGACCAATTTCTGACCAAATGCTTGACGGGTTTACATCGTCGCAGGTGAGAGACGCTAAAAAATATCTCAAGTTTTTTCGAGCGCCAATTGTGCGCGTGGCTGCGATGGGAAGGAGCGCGTTAAATAGAGCGCCTGCCGAGAAAACGCCGCCGCTCGCCGAATTGCGCAAACGTAAAATTCGCCAATTATGGAGACGGTCTCAGTCACGTCGACGAAACGATGCGGTAACATCTCCCTGCAAACACTGTAGTTAACTAAAGGGGGAGTTCGCGTGTCTGCAGCCATCAAACCCTTCGGCGACGAGTTCGAAGAATATGGTCGCGATGAATCTCGCACATCGGGCGAGGCGTCGAGCATCTCGTTTCCGACAACGGAGGACGAGGTCCGCGCCATTCTGCGGAAGCTCCATGCCGAGCATGTCCCGATAACGGTCCAGGGTGCTCGAACCGGTCTTGCCGCCGGCGCCGTGCCCCACGGCGGCCATATTCTCAATACTTCTCGTATGAATCGCTACCTGGGTCTTCGCCGCGACGAGCAGGGCCGTTTTCTGCTGCGCGTGGAACCGGGCGTCGTGCTCTCGGAGCTGCGCAAGCAGCTGGGTAAGAAGGCATTGCCGACCGCTGGCTGGGATCAGGCATCGCTTGAGGCCTATGAGGAGTTCCAGGCAGCTCCTGAGCAGTTCTTTCCCACCGATCCCACCGAGGCATCTGCCTGCCTGGGTGGCATGGCGGCATGCAATGCCTCCGGTGCCCGCAGTTACGCCTATGGCCCCATGCGCCCGCACGTTACGGGGCTTCACGTGGCACTGGCGGATGGCGATCTGCTTGAGCTCCATCGAGGTCAGGCGCACGCTGACGCACGCCACTTGTCGCTCGTGACAGCGGAGGGCCGCGCGCTCGAGCTGGATCTTCCCGGCTATACCATGCCCAAGACCAAAAACGCCTCGGGTTATTTCGTTTCGGACGATATGGACGCCATCGACCTCTTTATCGGTGCGTGTGGCACGCTCGGCGTCATTACCGAGCTCGAGATCGCCCTGCAGGCGGCGCCTTCGGTCGTATGGGGCGTAAGCTGTTTCTTCGACAGCGAAGACAAGGCGGTGTCCTTTACCGATTCCGTGCGCCCCGTGCTGTCCCATGCCGCCGCTATTGAGTATTTCGATGCCGGCGCCTTGGATATCCTTCGTCGCCAGCGCGAGCAGTCGACCGCGTTTGCCTCGCTGCCGGCGCTCGACAAAGACGCCAGGGTCTGTGTCTACGTGGAACTCGACTGCGACGATGAGGTTCAGGCGACTGAGGAGCTGTACCACTTGGGGTGGGTTTTGGAGCTCGCGGGCGGCCGCGACGATGCGACATGGGTCGCGCGCACCGAGGTTGATCGCGAGTGCCAGCGGTTCTTCCGCCATGCGGTCCCCGAGAGCGTCAACATGCTTATCGACGAGCGTCGCCGCACCGACCCCAGCATTACCAAGCTGGGGTCGGATATGTCGGTGCCCAACGCGCGCCTGGCCGATGTCGTTGCTCTCTATCGCCGCACGCTGGCTGAAAGTGGGCTTGAGTCTGCCGCCTGGGGACATATCGGCAACAACCATCTGCATGTGAATATTCTGCCGCGCGATGCGCAGGACTACCGCCGCGGTGGCGAGCTGTTTTCCCGGTGGGCTGCCGAGGTGACGGCTATGGGCGGCGCCGTCTCTGCTGAGCACGGCGTCGGCAAGATCAAAGCGGGCTTTTTGGAGACGATGTACGGCCACGAGGCCATGGTCGAATCGGCGCGGCTCAAGTTCCAGCTCGATCCTGCCGGGCAGCTGGGACGCGGTAACCTGTTTTCGGAGAAGCTCTTAGATGAGCTCGTCCAGAAAGGGGACGCGTGAAGATGAGCGATTTCCATATGGTGGTGTGCGTCAAGGCGGTGCCGGGCAGCACCGAGGTCAAGATGGATCCCAAGACCAATACCATCGTGCGCGATGGCAAGCAGGCGGCCATTAATCCCTTTGACGCGAGCGCTTTGGAATGTGCGCTGGCGCTGAAGGACGACTTTATCGGCTTTGGCATGGACGTGCGCGTAACGGTGGTGTCGATGGGCATCCCCGCGACTGAATCGCTATTGCGCGACTGCATCGCCCGAGGCGCCGATGACGCACTGCTGCTAACCGATCGCGCCTTTGCAGGTGCCGATACCCTGGCAACGACCTATGCCCTCAAGTGCGGCATCGAGGCGCTCGACGAGGACTTCGACCTGCTCATCTGCGGCAAGATGGCGGTGGACGGCGATACGGCCCAGATTGGTCCCGAGCTTGCCGGTGCCTTTGAGATTCCCTGCGTGACCGACGTGAGCTGCGTGCAGAGCGCAGGCTTTACGACCTGTGGTTCACTGGCGCTTGTTCACGGCTGCGATGCCGGCGAGGAGACGGTGTATCTGGAGATGCCGTGCGCGATGACGACTGCCAAGGAGATTGGCCAACTGCGCATGCCGAGTATTGCCGGCATTCGTGCGGCCGAGGAGGCGGACGTGCGCGTGGCCAACGCTGCCGACGTGAACGCCGACCCCGCGCGCTGCGGCCTTGCCGGCTCGCCGACGCAGGTCGTGCGATCGTTTGTGCCCGACCGCGACCAAACATGCGAGGCCGTTGACGGAACGGCGTTCGAGCAGGCGGCAAAACTTGCCAAGATTATCGAGGAGATGGCATAGATGAGCGGACTGATTATCGATAGCGAAGCCTGTATCGGCTGCGGTCGCTGCGTTCGCGCCTGTGCCTCGGGCGGCATCGTAGTGGAAGGCGAGCGGCCCAACCGTTGCGCCCGCGTAACCGATGGCTGCATCCTGTGCGGTGGGTGCGTCGACGCCTGCCCCTTCAACGCTATCTCGATCGAGTGTGACGAGGCCGCTGGTGCGGTGGACCTTGATGCATATCGAGACATTTGGGTGTTCGCGCAGACCGACGAGCACGATACGGTGACTCCCGTTGCCTATGAGCTCATGGGCAAGGGCCGCGAGCTTGCCGATGCTCGCGGCTGCCGTCTGGTGGCGCTGGTCGGTATGGGCCCCGAGGGTTCTCTCGGTGACCTGGAGCATCTGGTTTGCGCCGGTGCAGACGAGGTCCTGGTCTGTCGCGACGAGCGTCTGCACCAGAACGATGCGGAGGTTTACGCCCGGCTGATCTGCGATTTGGTGGCAGAGCGCAAGCCCGAGGCCATTCTGTACGGTGCGACCGCCTTTGGCCGCGAACTGGCACCCGGCGTTGCCGTGCGTTTGCAGACGGGCCTTACGGCTGACTGCACCGTACTTTCGATGGATGCGGAGACGGGGCTGCTGCAACAGACGCGTCCGGCGTTTGGCGGCAACCTGATGGCCACCATCGTCTGCCCCAATCATCGTCCCCAGATGACAACGGTGCGTCCCGGTATCTTTAAGGCTCCTGACTTCGACTACGGCCGTTCCGGCACGATTACCCAGGTGATGCTTGCGGAGGACGTTAAGGCCCGTGTCGAGATCTCGATTCGGGCTGAGGAATGGGGTCAGCAGGCATCAATTGCCGAAGCCGAGCGCTTGGTCGTGGTGGGTCGCGGCATTGGCTCCAAGAAGAACCTGCCTCTGATGCAAAGGCTCGCCGATGCCCTGGGCGCGGAGCTCGGTTGCACGCGTCCCGTTGTGGAGGCGGGCTGGCTGGAGTATCGCCACCAGATCGGTCAGACAGGCGTATCGGTCTCGCCCAAACTCCTCGTGAGCATCGGCGTTTCGGGTGCTATCCAGCATCTTGCCGGCATCGGTGGGGCGGAGTGCATTATCGCCATCAACGAGGACCCGGATGCCCCCATTTTTGGTGCTGCCCAGTACAAGGTTGTCGGTGATGCCGTCGAGGTCGTCGAGGAGCTGCTGGCCCAGCTTGAGCGCTAGGCGCGCGCCAGCCAGTCGCGCATCTCGTCCTTTAGGCGGCTCCAGGTTGCCTGCGTGGCGGGGTCGGTAAAGGGCCGCGTAATGCCAAAGGGCGCGTCGAGCAGGCGGTGGATATCGCCCTGTTCGCGCGCCAGCGCGCGGCTTGCCGGATAGACGAGCTCAAACATAAAGCAGATGAGCCCCACCAGGTAGTCCGCCGGCTCGTTGCGCTCGTCACGCGCGACGCAGCGATGCTCGTCAAAGGCGGCAAGCGTCGGCGCCGAGAAGCGACTGGCTAGAAACGCGTTCTCATCCACTTTGAGGATAGTGTCGACAGTGCTGTCGGCGATGGTGCGCATAATGTCGATCTTGTCGCCATCGCGCACGATATCGCAGAAGCTCCGCGTGCGCTCGTCGAGCTGCGCGGGTAGACGGAAATCACTGTGATAGGCAATGCTCGCTCGGATGAGCTCGTCGTACTCGTCGGTCTCGATAAAATCCCGGATGCTTGTTGTGGCAGGCGCGTCGTCGGGGCTCTCGCCAAAGAGGACCCCGACGCCCAATGCCGCATGGCTCATGCTTTCGGCATCCTTAAACGTATCCCAGCGTCGCAGCTGCTCAAAGCGGCCCATATCGTGCAGCAGCCCACAAAGCCACGCAAGGTCAATGTCCTGCGGTGACCAGCCCTGTTCGCGTGCCACGGCATCGCATGCCTCGGCAACGTGGTACGTATGCTCGATTTTGAGTGCGATGCGCGGGTTGGTGGCGTCGTAGGCATCGGTGTAGCTTTTGAAGGCCGCGCCCGCCCGGTCTCGATCGATAGCTGTCATAATGACTTCCTAAAAAGTTGTGTCTTTCTGTGTCTTTCGATCCGGTGGCAATTGTAGGTGAACTCGGTTGCTGTCGGGCGATGATTCTGCCGTGTCGTTGAATGCGGCTCGGAAAGCTTGTCGGGACGAGGAACGCTATGGTGCTCAAAATCGTTAAAACCGTCTGGCCGGTGATGCTTACCTATGTTGCGATAGGCGCGCCGTGCGGAATGATTATGGCGCAGACGGGAATGGAACCCTGGATGGTTTTTGCTCTGAGCAGCACGTTCGTGACGGGCAGCGGACAGTTTATGGTCTGCAATCTGTGGCTGGCAGGTGTGCCTGCGGCGTCGATTATCGCAAGCGTCGCCGCAATCTCCTCGCGCTTTGCGCTTTACTCGGCATCGATTGCACCGCATTTGAGGGGTGCTTCGAAGCGTCAGACGCTGGCTGTTGCCGCGACACTTACCGAGGAGGCATACGGCATTTCGCTTGCCAAGTTGGTTAAAGGGGAGGATTGGGGTCCGCTCGAGTCCTTTGTGCTCAACGCGATCCTCATCGCAACATGGGGCGTTTCGTGTACGACGGGCGCCATCGTCGGCGCCGTTGTCGATGTTCCCACCGCTATTGCGGGTTTTGTCTGCACATCGCTCTTTATCTGCCTACTCTTTTCGCAGCGACTGTCGCGCGGCAATGTCGTAGCTGCCGGTTTGGCTGCGGTGTCCGTCGCCATATGCAAGTTCTTGGGGTGGACGAATATCGCCGTGCCGGCAAGTGTGCTCGTCGGCGTTGTCACGGCGCTCGCGTGCGATGTCCTCGCCGAGGGAAGGGGTGATCGCGATGCCCGTTAATGAGTTTTTGGTCCTATGGCTGTCGTCATGGGCGGCCATCGCGTTTTTCCGCATTGCCCCGGCGTTTGCCTTGCGCGGGAGAACGCTGTCGCCCCGCGTTACCGAGGCCTTGGGTTATATTCCGCCTGCCGCCTTTGCGGCGCTGGTCGCCAACGATTTGATAAGCCCTGGCGCTTTCGACGCCGGCTTGTGGCAGGGCTTGATTCCCTGGATTGCGGCTGCCGGCGTCGTGGCGGTGGCAATCAAGACAAAGTCGATGTTGTGGTGCTGCGTCTCGGGCATCGTGTTCTATATCGTTTTGAGCTTCATATAAGAGCGTGGCACGTTTAGCGTCCCGGCACAACGAATCGAATTTCTCACCGAGCCGGTCTGCTTCTTCTGGTACCATGGTCAAACTTTACTGTAGCAAAGTGTGACGTGGGCTTTTGTTCTGCGTCAGCGGAAATGGGGGTTTCATGGCACAGGAAGCGACCGCCAACGAGCAAAAGAAATTCAAAGTCCCGCGTATCCCGGGTGACATCATGATCTACCCGATGATCGTTGGCCTTTTGCTCAATACCTTCTGCCCGCAGGTCTTCGAGATCGGCGGCTTCTTTACCTCTACCTGCCGCGGTGGTTCCAACACCATCGTTGCCGCGATCCTGCTGTTTGTGGGTGCCGGCATCAGCTTTAAGTCCACGCCGGGCGCCATCAAGACCGGCATCGTTGTGCTGATTCCTAAGCTTGTTGTTGCGGCTGCCCTTGGCTTGGGTGTGGCATATTTCTTTAACGACAACTTCCTAGGTCTGAGCTCCGTGTCTATCATCGGCGGCATTACGTTTTGCAACATGGCGCTCTACACGGGCATCATGGGCGAGTTCGGCGACGAGTCCGAGCAGGGCGCCGTCGGTATCCTGTTCTTTACGGCCGGCCCCGCCGTCACGATGATCATCCTCGGTGTCTCAGGTCTCGCCAACATCCCCGTCGGCACCATCATCGGATCCATCCTGCCGCTTGTTATCGGCATGGTTCTGGGCAACTTGTTCCCGTTCATCAAGAACCTGCTGGTTCCCGGCGCCAATCCTGCGATTGCCGTTATCGGTTTTCAGCTCGGTGCGTCCATGAGTCTTTGGAGCTTTATCACCGGCGGCATTTCGGGCATCCTGCTGGGCCTCATCACGCTCTTTATCGTCGGTCCCATTACCTTTGCCTTCGAGCGCCTGTGCGGTGGTAACGGCAAGGCGGCCGTTGCCTGCTCCACTATTGCCGGCACGGCTATGACCACGCCGGTCGCCCTCGCCGAGGTCGCTCCGCGCTATGCCGAGCTTGCGCCCACCGCGTATGCGCAGATCGCCACCGCCGTCATCATCACGGCAATCATGGCCCCGATTCTGACCGGCTGGGTCGACAAGAAGTTCTGCCAGGGCAAGGAGGATCTGTCGCCTGCCGGTGTCGAGGCCATCGAGGAGGCCGTCGCGACCGACATCGATGGCGAATAGCAATCGCTACCAATCAATGATGCCGGAGTGCAATTCGCGCAGTTTGAGCGCCCGAACGATGACTGTTTTGCAGTGACGTTCGGGCGCTCTGCTATGATTCCCCTTACCCCTGCGGAGTAGGGGCGTTTATTGCCCAGACACGAATCGGGCGATTCTGACCACTTGGATATTGAAGGGATGGCGTCTAGTGGTTAAGGCACTCAAGATTGAGATATTCCTGCTATGCATGATTGTTCTTATCGGGCTTGCCGCGCGAAGTCGTCGCTCCTTGTTCTCGAGTACCCAGCAGCTCTTGTTTAGCATGCTCGGCTATACCTCTGCTGCCTACATTTTCTTCGATATGATCTGGACGCTCTCGGACGGCGTGAGCACTCCTGTAGGCATCACGGCCAACTGGATTTCCAACGCGGTCTCGTTTTCGCTGTTCGCCATCGCGTGCCTCATTTGGTTTTTCTATTCCGAGACAGTGCAGGGCTCTCGCCTTTTGACCGCGCGCTATAGGGTTGCGATCGTGACGTTGCCAACCGTATTGGTGGTCGTGCTGGCATTTACCAGCTACTGGACGCACACTATGTTCTATATCGATGCGCAGGGCGTATATCGTCGCGGAGCGCTTTATATGATTCAGCCTATCGTGAGCTACTGCTACATCATATATACGTCCTTGCATGCCTTTATTCAGGCTCGAAAAGTCGAAAGCCTGCAAACGAAGGCCATTTATCGCACCCTCGCCTTTTTTGTGGTTCCCGCTCTGGTGGGCGGTACCTTCCAGGTTATGTTTTCGGTACCGGGCCTTTGTGTCGGTATAACGCTGAGCATCCTGCTGCTCTACATCATCTATCAGGAGCAGCTGATCTCGACCGACCCGTTGACTGGCCTCAACAATCGCAACCGTTTTGAGACCTATATGCTGTCGCTCTTTTCAAATGTGGATCAGGCCGAAGATGTATATCTGCTTATGATGGACGCTGACGGCTTTAAGCAGATTAACGACCGGTATGGACATGTTGAGGGCGATCATGCCCTCCAGGTCATATCTGCTACGCTCAAAGAGGTCTGCTCGGCGTCTGGTGGCTTTATCGCACGTTATGGCGGCGATGAGTTCGTGGTGCTTCAAAAGGCGGCGGCGGAGCAGGACATCGTGCGTCTGTGTGCGGCAATCAGCGACGAGCTCGCACGTGCCGAGGTTCCGTATCTGTTGCGGATGTCCATTGGCTACGCACGGGTCGGTGATGGTGTCGATACCTGGCAAGACTTGCTTCGCGCTGCCGACGCGGAGCTCTACCGCGTCAAGGCCGAGAAAAAGAAGTCCGGCGTCCAGATACGCTAGAAAAAGGGGCACACGCTTGCGTGCATGGCGGCCCTCGGCTCTCCGATGTACTCCATTAAACTAAAGTACATGAATCCCCTCTGCTAATAAGGGCAGTTCGTTAGACCTTTTTGGGTTTGTTGACGATGATGATGCCGCCGCAGACCAACAGTAGGGCAACGATGACGGTAACGGGGCTCGTGCCAGCGCCCTCGTCGAGCAGCAGTGCGCTCAACAGCACGCCAAAGACCGGGTTCATAAAGCCAAAGACCGAAACGCGGCTGACGGGGTTGACGGCGAGCAGGCGGGACCACAGCGAGTACGCGACGGCGGAAATGAGTGCCATATAAATGATGAGCGCGATGGCGGGGGCGATTTCGGTGGGGGACAACGTGCCGCCCATCAAAAACCCGATGGCGGTAAGGACCACGCCACCGACTAAAAACTGCCACCCGGCAAGCAAGACGCCGTCGTGCTCGCGCGAGAAGATGCCAATCAGGCAGGTCGAAAGGGCACCCGCGACGGTGGAGGCTAGGATAAAGCCCTCGCCGTCGAGCGTAAAGCCAAAGGTGCCGTCCGCGCCCGAAAGGTTGACGAGCGCGACGCCGGCAAAGCCCAGCATACAGCCAAGCACCTTGGCCGTATCGAGCTTCTCGGTGCGAAACGCCAGGGCGGCAAAGAGGATTGCGAGGAAGTTGGCGCTGGCTTCAATGATGGAACTCGACATAGCGCTTGCATGGGAGAGACCAAGGTAGAAAAAGAAGTACTGGCCGATGGTCTGGAAGAGCGACAAGATGCAGATGGGCTTGATATCGCGGGCTTGCGGAACGAGTGGACGGCGCTGAGCCGTGCTCATCCCAACGATAACCAGGGCGCCGGCAAGCGTAAAGCGCAAACCTGCGAAGAGCAGCTGCGAGGCGCTATCATGCGCGGGGATGCCAAACAGCTTGTAGCCGATCTTGATACAGGGGAAAGCCGACCCCCAGAGTGCGCAGCAGACGAGGCAGCCCAGGATGAGTCCGGGCAGGGTGGCGAGATACGGCTTGCGGCTTTCCATGATGTCCTTCCTGTATGCGCGAAGCAAAAAAGAACCCGCCACCGGGCGTGCCGGTGGCGGGTGTTGTTACCCGAGGGGATTGTACCCGATGGGAAAGGTTTAGGCGAAGTAGGCTACGCCGCTCTCAAAGATCGGCATGAACTTATCGCCGGGGACATGCTCGGGCACATTGCGGTACAGGTTGTCGCCGCGACGCTCGGCATGGCCCATCTTGCCCAGGACGCGGCCGTCGGGGCTCGTGATGCCCTCGATGGCGAGTGCGGAGCCGTTGGGGTTGACGGAAAGATCCATGCTGGGCTTGCCGTTCTCGCCCACGTACTGCGTGGCGACCTGGCCGTTGGCGATGAGCTGGGCGAGCACCTCGTCGTTGGCGACAAAGCGACCCTCGCCGTGGCTGATGGCGACGGTGTAGGGGTCGTCCAGGCTGCACTGCGACAGCCACGGGGACAGGTTGGACGAGATACGGGTGCGCACCAGACGGCTCTGATGGCGACCGATGGTGTTGAACGTCAGCGTGGGCGCATCGGGCGTGGCGTCGACGATGTCGCCGTAGGGCACCAGACCGAGCTTGATCAGGGCCTGGAAGCCGTTGCAGATACCCAGCATCAGGCCGTCGCGGGCCTTGAGCAGGTCGCGGACTGCCTCGGTGACCTCGGGAGCGCGGAAGAACGCCGTGATGAACTTGGCGGAGCCATCGGGCTCGTCGCCGCCCGAGAAGCCGCCGGGGATCATGACGATCTGGCTTGCACGGATGCGGCGGGCAAGCTCGTGGGTGCTCTCGGCGACGGCCTCGGGCGTGAGGTTGTTGATCACGAAGGTGTCGGCCTCGGCGCCGGCGGCACGGAAGGCGCGGGCGCTGTCGTACTCGCAGTTGTTGCCGGGGAACACGGGGATTACCACGCGCGGGCGGGCGATCTTGGCGCCGCCGTACACGTGGATATCCTTGGCACGGAAGTCGATGGTCTCGACCTTGGCAGTCTCGCCGGCGCTGCGGTAGGCAAAGACGCCCTCGATGCCGCTCTCCCAGGCCTCTTGGAGCTCGGAGAGCTCGATGACCTCGGAGCCGGTATCGATGACATAACCCTCGACGGTGGTGCCCAGGGGCTCGACGACAACGCCGTCGGCGATCTCGGGCAGCTCGGCATCCTCGGCAAGCTCGACGATAAAGCTGCCATAGAGCGGGGTGAAGAGGCTCTCCACGTCCACATCCTCGGCAAGCTCGATACCGATCTGGTTGCCGACGCACATCTTAAAGAGGCTCTCGGCGCCGCAGCCGTAGCCGGGCGTGGAGACGGCCAGGGCGTCGCCTGTGGCGGTGAGTGCCTCGACGGCGTCAAATGCGGCGAGCAGCTGCTGGGCATCGGGACGGTAGTCCTCGCCATAGGTGGCGGGGGCGATACGGACGACGCGATGCGTGAGACCCTTGAACTCGGGGGAGACGGCGCGGGCCGCCTTGCCCACGGCGACAGCGAAACTGATCAGGGTCGGCGGAACGTTGAGCTCGCCGGCCTCGTCCTCAAACGAGCCGCTCATGGAATCCTTGCCGCCGATGGCGCCGGCACCCAGGTCGACCTGGGCCATAAGGGCGCCCAGGACGGCTGCCATGGGCTTGCCCCAGCGCTCGGCTTCGGTGCGCAGACGCTCAAAGTACTCTTGGAAGGAGAGGTAAGCGCGCTTGTGCTCAAAGCCGGCGGCAACGAGCTTGGCGATGGACTCGACCACGGACAGGTAGGCGCCTGCAAACTGGTCGGCCTCCATCAGGTAGGGGTTGAAGCCCCATGCCATAGCGCTCGCCGTGGTGGTCTCGCCGTCCACGGGGAACTTAGCGACCATGGCAGAGCTCGGAGTGAGCTGCGTCTTGCCGCCAAAGGGCATGAGCACGGTCGCGGCGCCGATGGTGGAGTCGAAGCGCTGGGAAAGACCCTTGTTGGAGGCGACGTTGAGGTCGGTGACGAGCGAGGTCATGCGCTCGGCAAGCGTGGTGCCGGCCCAGCTGGGCTGCCACACGCTGCGGGCGCAGACGTGGGCGACCTGGTGCTTGGGCGCACCGTTGGAATTGAGGAACTCGCGGGACAGATCGACGATGGCGACGCCGTTCCAGGCCATGCGCATGCGCGGCTCGGCGGTAACCTCGGCGATGACGGTTGCCTCCAGGTTCTCCTCGGCGGCGTAGCCCATGAACTCCTCGACGTCACCGTCGGCGACGGCGCAGGCCATGCGCTCCTGGGACTCGGAAATGGCGAGCTCGGTGCCGTCCAAGCCGTCGTACTTCTTGGTCACGGTATCAAGGTCGACATACAGGCCGTCGGCAAGCTCGCCCACGGCGACCGAGACGCCGCCGGCGCCAAAGTCGTTGCAGCGCTTGATCAGACGGCAGGCATCGCCGCGGCGGAACAGACGCTGCAGTTTGCGCTCGACCGGGGCGTTGCCCTTCTGGACTTCGGCACCCGAGGTCTCGATGGACTCGGTGTTCTGGGTCTTGGAGGAACCGGTGGCGCCACCGATGCCGTCACGGCCGGTGCGGCCACCCAGCAGGATGATCTTGTCGGTGGGGGCGGGGCACTCGCGACGAACGTGGTTTGCCGGGGTAGCGCCCACGACAGCGCCAACCTCCATGCGCTTGGCCACGTAACCGGGGTGATAGAGCTCGTTGACCTGGCCGGTGGCAAGACCGATCTGGTTGCCGTAGCTGGAGTAGCCGGCGGCTGCAGTGGTCACGAGTTTGCGCTGCGGCAGCTTGCCCTCGAGCGTCTTGGACACGGGGACGGTGGGGTCTCCGGCGCCGGTGACGCGCATGGCCTGGTACACGTAGCTGCGGCCCGAGAGCGGGTCGCGGATGGCGCCGCCCACGCAGGTGGCGGCACCGCCGAAGGGCTCGATCTCGGTCGGGTGGTTATGGGTCTCGTTCTTAAAGAGGAACAGCCAGTCCTGGTCCTCGCCATCGACATCGACCTTTACCTTGACGGTGCAGGCGTTGATCTCCTCGGACTCATCGACATCGGTCATGACGCCGGTCTTCTTGAGGTACTTGGCGCCGATGGTGCCCATGTCCATGAGGCAGACGGGCTTGGCGTCGCGACCGAGCTCGTGGCGCATCTCCATGTAGCGGTCGAAGGCCTGCTGCACCACGGCGTCGTCGATCGTCACGTCATCTAGGACGGTGCCGAAGGTGGTGTGGCGGCAGTGGTCGGACCAATAGGTGTCGATCACGCGGATCTCGGTGATGGTGGGGTCGCGATCCTCATCGCGGAAGTACTGCTGGCAGAAGGCAATGTCCGCCTCGTCCATGGCAAGGCCGCGATCGGCGATAAAGGCGGCAAGGCCGGCCTCGTCGAGCTCGCGGAAGCCGTCGAGCACCTCGACGGGTTGGGGCTCGGGTGTCTCCATGTACAGCGTCTCGGGCAGGTCGAGCGAGGCGATGCGCGCCTCGACGGGGTTCACCACGTAGTGCTTGATGGCCTCGATGGCGGCCTCGTCCAGGGCGCCCGAGATCATATAGACCTTGGCAGAACGCACGGCGGGGCGTTCGCCCTGGCTGATGAGCTGCACGCACTCGCTGGCGGAGTCGGCGCGCTGGTCAAACTGGCCAGGCAGGAATTCGACGGCAAAGACGGCGCCATCGCTTGCGGGGAGCTCGTCGTAGGTCACATCGACCTGGGGCTCGCTAAAGACGGTCGGCACGCAGGAGCGGAAAAGCTCCTCGTCGATGCCCTCGACGTCGTAGCGGTTGATGATCCTCAGGGCCTCGATGCCCTTGATGCCGAGAATCTCGGTCAGCTCGCCCTTGAGCTGCTGAGCCTCGACGTCGAACCCGGGTTTCTTCTCCACGTAGATACGAGAGACCATTGGTTTCTGCCTTCCTGATCGGTTGGGCGTACGGTACGGTATGCGGCAGCGGTCGGTTTGCGGGGTCTGCCCTGCGGTCGCCTTGAGCCACATGTTTGTAAACCTCACTATGATACGACAGCTCGCGGCGCGTTGAGGACGGCGAGGGTGCTACAGTGATGCGCAAACAAGAGAAAGGCATCACATGGCATTCGTTTCACTCGCCATCATCGCGCTCGTGGCCTTTGCAAGCCCCTTCATCGCCTCGGCGATTCCCGGAAAGCCCGTTCCCGAAACGGTCTTTTTGCTCGTGTTCGGCGCGGTGCTGGGACCCCATATGCTCGGCGTCATCCATGTAGATGCCGAGGTCTCGCTCGTGTCAGAGCTCGGTCTGGCATTTTTGTTCCTGCTTGCCGGCTTTGAGATCGATCCCAAGAACATCACGGGCGTCGAGGGTCGCTACGGTATGGCCACGTGGGCTGTCACATTTTGTATCGCCTGGCTTGCCGTGCGCTTTACCCCGTGGTTCTCGGTCAGCCATTTCGACGGTATCGCCGTGACGCTCGCCTTGACCTCGACGGCGCTTGGGGCGCTCATGCCCATCTTGCGCGAGCGGTTGCTTGCCGGAACGCGCGTCGGTGATTCGATTCTTGCCTATGGTACGTGGGGCGAGCTCGGCCCCGTGCTCGCCATGTCGGTACTGCTGTCTGCCCGTACGGGCATCGAGACGCTGCTGATCTTGGGCTTATTTGCCGCCGTGTGCGTGCTGCTTGCCGTGGTCCCCAGCCGCTCCAAACGCGTCGGCAGCCGCTTCTTTGCGTTTGTCGAGGAGCGCGCCGATACCACGTCGCAGACGTTCGTACGCCTGACAGTGCTTATTTTGGTCACGCTCGTGGCGTTCTCGGCCATCTTTAGCCTCGATATCGTATTGGGCGCTTTTGCCGCCGGCTTTGTCCTGCGCTATATCATCCCCGAGGGCAACCATACGCTTGAGACCAAGCTCGACGGCCTGGCCTACGGCTTTTTGATCCCGGTGTTCTTTACCGTGTCGGGCGCTAAGATCGACCTGACGGCCGTGGTGTCGCGCCCCGGGCTACTCGTGGGCTTTATCTTGGCGCTGCTGATCATTCGTGCCGTGCCCATTCTCATCTCTATGAGCATTTGTCCCGTGACGCGCGATGTGTCGGCGTATGGCCGCATTACCGTGGCGCTCTACTGCACCACGGCGCTGCCGATCATCGTTGCCGTAACGAGCGTGGCCGTCAACGCGGGCGCGCTGTCGCAAGATATTGCGTCGGTCATGGTTGCCGCCGGTGCCATCACGGTGTTCTTGATGCCGCTGCTCGCGCAGCTCTTCTACCGCGTGGTCGACGCCGCACCGGTCGCCGCTGTAGCAGAAGTTGCCGAGCATCCATCCGATGCGCTCGACATCCTGCGCGCCCATCACGATTTGGCGAGCCTGCTCGCACGGGAGCACGAGCTGCTGACCTCGCATGGCCACGGTCGCGTATTTGAGGGCCTGCCTACGCTCGATACGATTGCCGAGCGTCTTTCCGCCGAGGCAGCGAGCGGCCACATCGATGCCCGCATCGTGGATGCCGCTCATTTGCTGGCTGAGAAGACCTATGGCGACGAGATTGACCCGTCCAAGCTGACTCCGCGTGAGCGCCGCCGCCTGGAGCGCGCCAAGCTTGCCGTACACGAATACCGCCGCCGCATGCTAGAGCTCTATGCGCGCGATGAAGCCCAGGACGACGACGGCAAGTAGCAAGGAATGTCGGGATACGGGTTCCGTCCAAATAATAGAAGGCGCGCTGCCTGCGGTTGATGCGGACAGCGCGCCTTTTGCGTTGAACTCTGTTGAGGTTCGAAGCCGAAACTTTCGACCTTTAGGAGCGGGCTGCCCCGTCGACGGGGAGGATGGCGCCCGTGACATAGGAGGACATGTCGCTCGCAAGGAAAACGAAGGCGTTGGCAACGTCCTCGGGCTCGCCCATGCGACCGAGCGGAATAGTGGCGATGATGGGCTTGATGACCTCTTCGGGCAGGTTGGCGACCATATCGGTCTTGGTTACGCCTGGGGCAACGGCGTTGACGCGAATGCCCATGGGGGCGAGCTCGCGCGAGAGCGACTGGACCATGCCGTTGACGGCAAACTTAGACGTGGGGTAGCCGACGCCAGAGGGCTGGCCGTACTTGGCGACCATCGAGCTTGTGGTAGTGATGGTGCCGCCGTGGCCGGCCTCGGTCATGATCTTGGCGGCAGCCTGGTGACCGTTAAAGACGGCGACGACGTTGAGGTCCATAACTTTGGCGAACTCCTCGGCTGTATAGTCCAAAAGGGGTGAGCGCTGGGAGATTCCGGCGTTGTTGACGACCGTATCGAGACCGCCCATATCGGCTGCAGCCTGGGTAAAGGCCTCGGTCACGGCTTCGAGTGAGGTGAGGTCGCAGGAGCGACCCCAGACCTTGGCGTTGGGATAGATGGCTGTCAGCTTCTCAACGGCCGCATCGGCGGTCTCCTGACGCGAGCCAAAGACGGTGACGGTGGCACCCTCCTCGATAAAGCGGCAGGCGATGGCATAGCCGATACCGCGCGTGCCTCCGGTGATGATTGCTTTCTTGCCCTCGAGCAACATGGTGCCTCCATTCTTCGGGGGTGGACGTACGCAGCACAGGATAGCGGCGGACAAAAGCAAACATGCCTGCTTATCGGTGAGCGGTATCCCTGGTTGACACCGAACGGTCAAATTGTTCAAACGCGGATCGCGTCAATGCGCCCCGAGCGTGCAAATGAAAGGGCTCCCGTCCAAGACCAGACGGGAGCCCTTCGAGCAAATGCGTTGTGGGGTGTAAACCGAACTAGTTGGCCATGACGCCTTCGGTCCAGGCCTCGACGTCCTCGATGCGCAGGACGTTGGCGACCTCGGCCACGCAGTCGACGCTGGCAAGCTCCGCGGCGGCAGCCTGGACGTCCTTCTCGAGTGCGCGGTGCGTCAGGAAGATGACCGAGCAGGCATCGCTGACACCCGACTTGCCGTCCTCGACTTGGTTGATGAGCGAGATCGAAATGTTGTGCTTGGCAAAGATGTCGACCGTCTCGGACAGGGCGCCCACGCGGTCGGCGACCTTCAGGCGCACATAGTACTTGGTCTGGAGCTCGTCCATGGGCTTAAAGGCGAGGTTGTGACCATAGGGCTCAATCTCGGGCAGCGGAGCCACGCCCCGGCTGATCTGCTCGGAGAGCGACAGGATATCGCCCACGACGGCGCTCGCGGTGGGGAAGGAGCCTGCGCCGGCACCGTAGAACATGGTCTCGCCCACGGCGTCGCCCACTACGTAAACAGCGTTCATGGCGCCGTTGACCTTGGCAAGCATGTGGTCGGCGGGGATCAGCGTGGGATGCACGCGGACGTCGACGCCGGCGTCGGTGTTGCGGGCGATGCCGAGCAGCTTAATGGTGTAGCCGAGCTCGCGGGCCTGGGCGATGTCCTCGGCGCCGATGGTGCGGATACCCTGCTGGTACACATCATCGGTGGTAACGCGGGTGCCAAAGCCGATGGAGGCGAGGATGGCCGTCTTGCTGGCGGCGTCGAAGCCGTCGACGTCGGCGGACGGGTCGGCCTCGGCATAGCCCTTGGCCTGCGCGTCGGCGAGCACGTCGGCGTAATCGGCGCCCTCGGCGTCCATGCGCGACAGGATATAGTTGGTGGTGCCGTTGAGGATGCCGGCGATGGTCAGGATCTTGTTGCCCACCAGGTCGTGCTCAAGCGTGCTCACGATGGGGATGCCGCCGCCGCAACTGGCCTCGCACTTAATCTGCACGCCGCACGCACGCGCCTTCTCGGCAAGCGTCTCGACGTGACGGCCCAGCAGGGCCTTGTTGGCAGAGACGACGTGCTTGCCGTGCTCAAAGGCAGTGGTAAAGATCTCGGTTGCGGGATGCTCGCCGCCGATCAGCTCGACGACGATGTCGACGGCGGGGTCGGTGACGACGTCGTGCCAGTCACTCGTAAAGGCCTCGCGCTCAATGCCTGCCGACTCGGCCTGCTCCCAAGCAAGCGCGCAGGCGCGGGTCAGCTTAAGGTCGATGCCGTAGGCTGCCAGGTACTCATCGTGGTGGCTCTTGATCAGACGGGCCACGCCGCCGCCGACGGTTCCCAGACCGATGAGGCCGACGTTCACGGTGCGCAGGGGTTCGCTCATAGATAGCTCCTTCGTGCATCTTATGGATGGATTAACCGCTTAAAGGTTGAGTGCATTCTAGCGTGAACCGAGGGCGCGTGCTCGCCAGTTAACAGGAGTCGCACAAAACGTCACCCCCGAAACGCTGCGGAAACATTGGAAACACGCTCGCTACAAACGAACTTCCGTAACAAACTGTCAACGTTTGCACCATAAGGTTTGCCCTGTGCGACTGGGGCATGCAGGCGCTCGTCGGCCCCGTCACCACCGCTGCCGCCGTCGCCGTCTCGGGCGAGATCGCCGATGCCTTTGCCGAGCAGGCCAAGGCATCCAAGCTCGACATCGTCGATACCGAGACCTTTAAGGACGACTCCTCCACGAGCTTTATCAACCAGCCGACCAAGGCCATGCGCAAGATCAAGATCGAGGGCCTGACGGGCGAGCTGACGTGGAACGACGAGGGTCAGGTCGAGAAGCCCGCTACAGCCTATGCGATCCAAGACGGCAAGTACATTGCCGCCTAGGTGCGCACAAAACGCGACCGGTGAGGCTGTTTTAATCAGAGCAGGCACGCTTGTAACAGAGTGGAAACATTACTCTCACACAATAAAGTGGCTAAGCTGCATAAATAGAGAGAAATACGCAGAATTATGGATAAATGGACAAAGCAAAAGAAAAGTTGAAATAATCACCACTTTCCTTAACTAAAGCGTCTAGTATTTTGCGAACGCCGAACACGGCGAAGGATGGCCTGTCGGGCAACCAAAACCCGACGAGATTTGAGAGGAGAGCCGCATGTCGAGCCTCAACGGTAAGTCATTGAACCCTGTTATGAATCGCAGGAGCGTTATCGCGAGCGCAGCAGGTCTGGGGGCGATGTCCATTCTAGCGGGCTGCTCCTCCAACGGCGGCGACGGTGGTTCCGCTTCGGGCGACGCTTCGTTTAAAATCGGCACCATCGGCCCGCTGACCGGCGCCGCCGCGTCCTACGGCAAGTCCGTTACCCAGGGCGTCGAGCTTGGCTGCAAGGACTTCTCCACCAAGGAGCTGCCGCTTGCCAGCAAGGCCGAGGACGACCAGGCCGACGGCGAGAAGGCCGTCAACGCCTTTAACACCCTGCTCGACTGGGGCATGCAGGCCCTCGTCGGCCCGACCACCACGGGTGCGTCGGTTGCCGTTGCCGCAGAGTGCGGTAACGACCCCAAGACGTTCATGATTACCCCGTCCGCGTCCTCCGAGGACGTCACTGACGGCAAGGATTGCGTCTTCCAGGTTTGCTTTACCGACCCCAACCAGGGCGTCAACGCTGCCAAGTTCCTGGCCCAGAAGTATGCGGACGAGAAGTTCGTGCTGTTCTATAACTCTGGCGACGCCTATTCTTCGGGTGTCGCGGATGCCTTTAAGGCCCAGGCTGCTGAATCCAAGCTCGAGATTGTCGACGAGGAGACCTTTAAGGACGACTCCGCCACGAGCTTTACCAACCAGCTGACCAAGGCCAAGCAGTCCGGCGCCACCATGATCTTTGCGCCGATCTACTACACGCCGGCGTCCGTCCTGCTCAAGAACGCCAAGGACATGGGCTACGACGTCAAGATGATGGGCTGCGACGGCATGGACGGCATCCTGGGCGTTGAGGGCTTCGACACCTCTCTTGCCGAGGGTCTGCTGCTCATGACCCCGTTCTCCGCCGACGACGAGAAGAACGCCGACTTCGTCAACGCTTACAAGGATAAGTACGGCGATACCCCCGACCAGTTTGCCGCCGACGCCTACGACGGCGTGCATGCTGTGGTCGAGGCTCTCAAGGAGGCCGGCCTGGGCGTCGACGCCGACCCTACCGAGGTTGCCGAGAAGCTTCCCGAGGCTATGCTCAAGATTACTGTTGACGGCCTGACTGGCAAGCTCTCCTGGAACGACAAGGGTCAGGTCCAGAAGGACCCGACGGCGTACGTCATTACCGACGGCAAGTACGTACAGGCCTAATTTGCCGCCTTATATAGAGCGGTTTTGATTCCAAGCAGGGGAGGTTTTGGCCTTCCCTGCTTGCTTGGTATCTAGGGACAACGTAACGTCCCTGTTTCATACATCAACTGGAAACCTATTCGAAAGGGGGATGTGGAACATGACGGTCTTTATCCAATACCTGGTCAACGGCCTGTCCATGGGCAGCGTCTACGCCATCATCGCGTTAGGCTACACCATGGTCTACGGTATCGCCAAGATGCTGAACTTCGCTCACGGCGACGTCATCATGGTCGGTGCCTATGTCTCGTTCTGCGCCACGTCGTATCTCGGCCTCCCGGGCTGGGCATCTGTAGTTCTCTCTTGCGTGGTCTGCACGGTTCTCGGTGTTCTCATCGAGGGTCTGGCCTATAAGCCGCTGCGCCAAGCAGGCCCGCTGGCCGTTCTGATCACGGCCATCGGCGTGTCCTACTTCCTGCAGAACGCCGCGCAGCTCCTGTGGGGCGCCACGCCCAAGAACTTCACTTCGCTCGTCACCTTCCCGGTGCCGGAGTTCTTGGCCAAGTTCAACGTAAGCGCCGTTTCGCTCGTCACCATCGTCGCCTGCCTGGTTATCATGGCCGGTCTGATGTTCTTTACAGGCAAGACCAAGATGGGCAAGGCCATGCGCGCCGTGTCCGAGGACAAGGCCGCCGCTCAGCTCATGGGCATCAACGTCAACCGCACCATCTCGATGACGTTCGCCATCGGCTCCGCCCTTGCCGCCATCGCCGGCGTGCTGCTGTGCTCCTACTCGCCGGTGTTGCAGCCCACGACGGGTGCCATGCCTGGCATCAAGGCCTTCGATGCCGCTGTCTTCGGTGGCATCGGTTCCATCCCCGGCGCCTTTGTCGGTGGCATTCTCATCGGCATCATCGAGGCGATGGCCCAGGCCTACATTTCCACGAGCCTTGCCAACTCCATCGTCTTTGGTGTTCTGATTATCGTCCTGCTCGTCAAGCCTGCCGGCCTCTTGGGCAAGTACGTCCCCGAGAAGGTGTAGGTGAGCGCTATGAAGTTCCTTAAAGACAAGCAGACGCGTCACGACTTTGTCACGTACGCCATGTGCATCGTGGCATTCGCCATCGTGTTCTTTATGCAGTCCAACCATATGATCCCGCGCATGATCGCCGGCCAGTTGGTTCCCATCACGGCCTACATCGTTATGGCCATCTCCCTTAACCTCGTCGTCGGCATCGCGGGCGACTTGTCGCTGGGCCACGCGGGCTTTATGAGCGTCGGCGCCTATACAGGCATCGTTACCGCGGTCGCCCTCGAGAGCGCCGTTCCCTCCGATCCGATACGTCTTGTCATCAGCATCGTGGTCGGCGCCATCGCTGCCGCCATCCTGGGCTTCTTGATCGGCATCCCGGTCCTTCGCCTGAGCGGCGATTACCTGGCTATCGTGACGCTGGCCTTTGGCGAGATTATCAAAGAGATCGTCACCTGCCTTATCGTGGGCGTCGACTCCCACGGCCTGCATGTGATCTTTAACATCACGGGCAACTCCACGATCGACGACCTGCACCTGCTCGAGGACGGCACCGCCATCATCAAGGGCGCCCAGGGCGCCTCGGGCGTGTCGACGTACTCGACCTTCCTTGCCGGTGCCATCTTGGTCATGGTCGCACTCGTGATCGTGCTCAACCTGGTGCGCAGCCGTACCGGCCGTGCCATCATGGCCGTGCGCGATAACAAGATTGCAGCCGAGTCCGTGGGCATCTCCGTCACCGAGTACCGCATGATCGCCTTCGTGGTTTCCGCCGCTCTCGCCGGCGCTGCCGGAGCCCTCTTCGGCGGCAACTTCTCGCAGCTCTCCGCCACTAAGTTCGACTTCAACACGTCGATTCTGATTCTGGTGTTCGTGGTCTTGGGCGGTCTGGGCAATATGCGCGGCTCCGTCATCGCAGCGGCGTTGCTCACGGTACTTCCCGAGCTGCTCCGTCAGTTCTCGGACTACCGCATGCTCATCTATGCCATCGTGCTGATCCTGGTCATGATCTTTACCAACAACCCGCAGCTTAAAGCGTTCTTCGGTCGCGTCAAGGACCGTTTTGCTTCCAAGAAGGAGGTGGCAGCCGATGCCCAGTAAATTTGAGTTCAACAAGGGCAAGATGGTCCCGTATCCTTCTGGCGCCATCGTTCCCGATCGCGATCTGGGCCAGCGCCCGGCGCTCGAGTGCATCCACCTGGGCATTGAGTTCGGTGGCCTTAAGGCAGTCGACGACTTTAGCCTGACTATCGGCAAGACCGAGATCGCCGGCCTGATTGGCCCCAATGGTGCCGGTAAGACCACGGTCTTCAACCTGCTCACCAAGGTGTACCAGCCCACGCACGGCACCATCCTGCTCGACGGTGAGGACACCTCGGGCAAGTCGGTCTATCAGGTCAACCGCATGGGCATCGCCCGTACGTTCCAAAACATCCGCCTGTTCAACACCATGACGGTGGAGGACAACGTCAAGGTCGGTCTGCACAACCAGGAGCGCTATTCCGGTTTTGAGGGCGTGCTGCGCCTGCCGACGTACTGGAAGCACGAGAAGGACGCCCATGAGCGTGCCATGGAGCTGCTGTCCATCTTTGATATGGAGCATCTGGCAAGCGAACAGGCCGGCTCGCTGCCTTACGGCGCTCAGCGCCGCCTGGAGATCGTCCGCGCGCTTGCCACCAACCCCAAGCTGCTGCTGCTCGACGAGCCTGCCGCCGGCATGAACCCGTCCGAGACCGCCGAGCTCATGGAGAACATCGTCAAGATTCGCGACACCTTTGGCATTGCCATCATGCTTATCGAGCATGATATGTCGCTCGTCATGAACATCTGCGAGGGCATCTGCGTGCTCAACTTTGGTAAGGTTATCGCCAAGGGCACGGCCGAGGAAATCCAGAACAACGATGCCGTTATCGAGGCATATCTGGGCAAGCAGGATAAGGGGGAGAACTAAATGGCAGAGCCGATGCTTTCCGTCTACAACATCAACGTCTGGTACGGCGCCATCCACGCCATCAAGGACATCTCCTTTAACGTCAACGAGGGCGAGATCGTGGCCCTGATCGGTGCGAACGGTGCCGGCAAGTCCACAACGCTCAAGACGGTCTCGGGCCTGCTGCGCTCTAAGACCGGCTCCATCAAGTTTATGGGCGAGGACATTACCCATACGCCCGCTGATAAGCTGGTTGGTAAGGGCCTGGCTCAGGTTCCCGAGGGACGTCGCGCCTTTTTGCAGATGACGGTCGAGGAGAACCTGGAGATGGGTGCCTATACGCAGCCCAAGTCCACGGTGGCTCCGGGCCTGGAGCGCGTCTACGAGCAGTTCCCGCGCCTGAAGGAACGTCGTCGCCAGGTCGCCGGCACCCTTTCAGGCGGCGAGCAGCAGATGCTCGTTATGGGGCGCGCCCTTATGAGTAACCCCAAGCTGCTCATGCTTGACGAGCCTTCCATGGGCCTGGCGCCGATTCTGATTGAGCAGATCTTCCAGATTGTCGAGGACCTGCACAAGGCCGGCACCACGGTGCTTCTGGTCGAGCAGAACGCGCAGATGGCGCTCTCGATCGCCACGCGTGGCTACGTGCTCGAGACCGGCAAGATCACCATGACCGGCACCGGCCAAGAGCTCCTGCACGACGATAACGTGCGTAAAGCCTACCTGGGCGGTTAACTAGTTACGCGGTTTTACCAAACCGCTTAACGGCTCGACGCTGCAAGCCCGCCAGAGCGGCAATCTGCCTTTCAACTTCGGCGGCATGACCAGAAGGTCAATGCCGCCTCGTTTCAAGGCACCTTGCTCGCTCTGGCGGGTTTTCGCTGTCGTTGCCAAAACATCGACGTTGTGGCAGATGCCAACGACTATTCCCTTTAAGTTGCGGTGGAATAGGGACTAAATGGGAGCCTCAGAGGTCAAAAGAGTCCTTATTCCACCGCAACTTCATGGGGGTGTGTGACAATGCCCGTCGGAAAACATCTGCTGTCTTTGGGGGTCTATCTATGCTGTACGAGTTTTGTGCCGAGAACTTTGAGCGTGTGCCGGCGGCTATCGATGCCGGTGCTAAGCGCATCGAGTTGTGCGACAACCTTGCCGTTGGTGGCACTACGCCCTCGGCCGGCGTTATCAGCACTACGGTCAGCTATGCTCACGAGCATGACGCGCGAGTGATGTGCATGATTCGCCCGCGTGGCGGTGACTTTCACTACAATCAGGACGAGCTGCGCATGATGGAGATGGACTTGGGTCTTGCCGTGAGCGCCGGCGTTGACGGCCTGGTCTTTGGCTGCTGCAAGCCCTGTGCCGGCGGCTGGGCGCTCGACGAGCTCACCCTCGGCGCCCTCGTGATGGCTACGGGCTGCGCGACCGAGGAGTGCAAGCGCGGGGTCATCGATATCACCTTCCACATGGCCTTTGACCAGCTCTCGCTCGAGGCTCAGCTCGATGCCATTGACACACTCGCCGACTGCGGCATCACGCGCATCCTGACGCATGGTGGTGCTGCCGGAACGCCGATCGAGGACAACCTGGAGCACCTGTCGCGTCTTGTCGAGTATGCGGGCGACCGCCTGACCATTCTTCCCGGTGGCGGCATTTCCACGGCCAATCGCGATACCGTGGCGGCGGCACTGGGCGTCTCCGAACTCCATGGCACCAAGATCGTGCCGCTGGAGGTATAACCCGTGGCGCTGGTATTTGACGTCCAGCAGGCGAGCGGTAAGCCCGACGATAATCGTCGCCATGGCACCGCGTGCCCCTTTTGTGACACGGAGGGGCTCGCCAACATCATCCAGCGCGATGGTGACTGCATCTGGCTCGAGAATAGGTTCAAGACCTTGCGCGCCACCCGTCAAACCGTGTTGATTGAATCGGCAGATCACGATGCCGACTTGGTGACCTATGAGCCGGATGAACTCCACCATGTGATGCGGTTTGCTCTGGGCTGTTGGCAGCAGATGATCGATTCCCAGCAGTACCGCAGTGTACTCATGTATAAGAACAAAGGTCCGCTTTCGGGCGGCAGCCTCGTCCATCCACACATGCAGATTGTGGGCTTGGAACAGGAGGACGGCTATGCGGCGCTGACCTTAGCCAACTTTGAAGGCATCGCTGTCTGGCAGCAGGGGAGAATCTCGGTCAACATCTCAACCGAACCGATTATGGGATTCTTTGAGGTCAACGTCTCGGCTCCACAGGGAATCGCCGCCAGCGACGACGCCCGCGACCAAGCCGAAGCGGACCTGTTTGCCGATGCGATTCAGGTGGCCCTGCGCTATATCCTGCACGAGCACCACGGCGGCCGCGCGGAGTCGTACAACTTGTTCTTCTACCACATGGACGGCCGGACCATTGCCAAGGCGCTTCCGCGTTGGGTGGTTTCGCCCTACTTTGTCGGCTATCGTTTGGCCCAGGTTAATGCCGAGACCACGCTCGATATCGATGCTGATCGCCTGCGTGCGCATCTGGAAACGCTCGTATAGCAAGACTAACACCCGCGTAACGCGGACGGTCTAGCGTCCCATGGCGTCGCGGCCGGCCTCGACGCGCTTGCGTTGGGCGGCGCGCTCCTCGCCGGTCAGTCGCTCAAAGAGATGTCCGATAACCGAGGCGAGCACCTGCTGAAACAGCGTTCCGCACATGACGGGAAACACGACTTCGCCTGGAAAGTACTGCGTGGCGATGACGGCGCCCGAAGAGATGTTACGCATGCCGCAGGTAAAGCACATGGTGGTCGTCTCGCTATACGGCAGGTGCAACGCACGGGCGACCAGAAAACCGACGACAAAGCCGCTGATGGCGAAGACCAAAATAAAGAGGGCGACTTCCAAGCGCTCAACATTCATGTGCAACACGTACTCGCTCATGGCGGTGGAGTTGGACGCGATGACCCCCATCATCATGAACTTGCAGGCGGGCGAAAGCGCGGGGGAGAGTTTCTCATGTCCCCATCCGCGCGTGAGCTCGTTGATCACGATGCCGAACACGGCAGGGATGGCGATCATAAAGGCCGTGTTCTGCATCATGCCCGGAACATCGATTGCGACGGTGGCACCCAGCAGGAGCTTCAGCGTGAGCGGAATCGTCACGGGCGAGATGACCGAGGACGTCAGGATGATGGTGAGCGCGAGCGGGCCGTTGCCGCCGAACATGCTAATCCACATAAAGGCGGTGACTGCCACGGGTACGCTGTACTCGAGCGCGATGCCGCAGACAAGGTTTGGGTTGGAACCAAAGAACAGTGAGCTCATGGCATACGCCGCGATGGGGATGAGCACGGCCGAGACAAATAACGCCAAAATCAAATGTAGGGGACGGCGGAACACCTCGGCCACCTGGTGAAAGGTGTTGCTGAGCGCACCTTGGAACGTCATAAAGGCAAACAGGGCGGGAACGATGGGCTTGAGCACGCCGATCTGCCGGGGAAAGAGCACGCCGAGCGTCACGCAAATCGGAACGATGACCTGCATGTGCCCCGCAAGAAACTTGCCCAGTCCAACCCATTGCTTCATATGCTCTTGTGACTCCCTTTGCTCGTGAATCCGTTTTGAATGGATATGCTAGACGCTCGCATGCGTCCGTGCGTCAGAAACGCTCGATTATTTCGAGGGTATTACCGCCCTCGTTTATCGAAACCGCGGCGTGCTGGACGTTGTGCGTCCGCGCTGCACGGTATAATAAATCCGTTCAACAGATCTGCCTGCCGAAGCGGGTATACACAGAGGACTCATCGCTATGAACCGTGAGAGGTATCGCGGCGACCTGCCCCTATCGGGGGTGGGCGCCTATGTCATCGCTTAAGACGACGCATCGCTGGGCAGTCGCTCGGCAAAACCCCGAGCTCGAAAAGGAGCTTTCGGCTGGCCTGGGCATACCCGGGCTGGTGGCGCGCATTATGGTTGCGCACGGCATAACATCCATCGAGGAAGGCCAGCTGTTTTTGACGCCTTCGCTCGATCGCGACTGGGCCGACCCACTCATTATTCCGGGCATGGCGGTCGTTGCCGACCGCGTCGAGCGCGCTATTCGCAACCACGAGCACATCGCGGTCTTTGGCGATTTTGACGTCGACGGCATTACGTCGACTTGTCTGTTGACCGAGGCGCTACGTTCGTTTGGCGCCAACGTCACGCCGTTTATTCCGCATCGCTTTGACGAGGGCTACGGCCTGTCGCGTGCGGCGCTCGACCGCGTCAACGAGCTCGCCCAACCCAACCTGATCGTGACCGTCGATAACGGCATTGCCGCCAAGGAGGAGGTCTCCTATCTGGAGAGCCTGGGGATCGATTTGGTGGTCACGGACCATCACGAGCCGTCCGACCAGGTGCCGCAGGGCGTGCCCCTGACCGACCCCAAGCTCGAGGACGAGGGTCCCTCGCGCGAGCTTGCCGGTGCCGGTGTGGCGCTCAAGCTGGTGCAGGTCCTGGGCGAGCGTTTGGGCAAGCCGTCGTATTGGCGTTCGCTGATCGAGGTCGCGGCGCTGGGCACCGTGTCCGACATGATGCCGCTCACGCCCGAGAATCGCGCACTGGTCGCCGAGGGCATCCAACAGATGCGCGTGACGGCCCGTCCCGGCTATATCGCGCTTGCCGCACTTGCCAAGGCCGACCTTTCTACCATTACGGCCGACGGCCTGTCGTTTTCGCTCATCCCTCGTCTGAATGCTGCCGGCCGCATGGCTGATCCCAAGCTGGCGCTCGACCTGCTGCTTGCCCGCGATCCTATCGAGGCAAGTGCACTGGCAGCCGAGCTCGAGGAAATCAACCGTCAGCGCCGCGAGATCGAGGCGGAGCTCACACGCGACGCCATGGCAAAGGTCGAGGAGACCTATGACGGCGGTCGCGCAATCGTCGTGGGTGGCGAGGGCTGGCACGAGGGCGTCAAGGGTATCGTAGCGAGCCGCCTGACCAACCGTTATCACGTGCCGGCGCTGCTCTTCTCGATTGAGGACGGCGTTGCGCGCGGATCGGGTCGCTCGGTGGGCAAGGTCAACCTGTTCGACGCCGTCGAGCGTTGTTCCGACCTGCTGATTCGTCGCGGCGGACATGCCGGTGCGGTGGGTGTGACCATCGAGGCATCCAAGCTCGATGAGTTCCGCCGCCGCCTTTCCGCCGTGCTATCGGAGCTTCCCGCCGAGGACTTTGAAGACACCGACGAGGTCGCCGCCACCGTCGACCTTTCCGAGCTGAATATCGAGACCATCGAGCAGATCTCCCGTCTTGAGCCGTTTGGCCAGGGCAACAAGGTGCCGCTGCTGGCTGCCGAGGGCGTGACGATGTGCGACCGCGCCGTGGTGGGCAAAACCGGCGAGCACATGCGCTTTGTGGCGACCGATGGCGCCGCGAGTGTGCCGGCCATTATGTTCCGCGTGCCGCAAATCGATAAGCTCATCAACTGCGATAGCGCTGTCGACTTGGTGTTCGAGGCCGTTGCCGAGCATTGGCAGGGGCGTGTGAAGCCCAAGCTCATGATCAAGGATGTTCTGGTCCGCGATACCACGCTGCCCAGCGTCGACGATCCGGCATGCGAGCTTCGTCGTGGCGTGCAGCCGGCGGATTCCGGCCTGCGCCTGGAGTCGCGTAAGCGCGAGACGCTCGCCCAGCTTTCCTATACCGAGCTCACGCGTTCGCTTATCCATAGCTTTGTCGGATCGAACCAGCCGCACCGCGCGCAGGTTGAGGCGCTCGATGCCTTGGCCGACCACCAGAGCGTCTTGGCCGTTATGGGAACGGGCCGCGGCAAGTCTCTCATCTTCCATGTACATGCTGCGCGCGAGGCTGTCCTTCGCGGACGTGCGAGCATCTTTGTCTATCCGCTGCGTGCGCTTGTTGCCGACCAGGCCTATCACCTCTCGTCGACGATGGCAGCGCTTGGCATTGGCGTTGGCGTGCTGACCGGCGAGACCGTGGAGGCCGCACGCGATGATGTGTTCGCCGGCCTAGCTTCGGGCCGCACCGGTATCGTGCTCACGACGCCCGAGTTCCTATCTATCCACCGTGACCGCTTCGCGCGTTCGGGCCGCATCGGCTTTGTCGTTATCGATGAGGCGCACCACGCCGGCCTTGCCAAGGGCGGCGACCGCAGCGCCTATCTCGACATGCCCGATATCCTCAAAGCCCTGGGCGACCCGGTTGTTATGGCTGCGACGGCCACCGCGACGGCTCCGGTCGTGGCCGAGCTTGCCCGCATGCTGCCGATTACTCGCACGGTGGTCGACGAGACGGTGCGCGAGAACCTGCAGCTCGAGGACGACCGCGACCTTGCGAGCCGCGAGAATCGTTTGGTGTCGATCGTGGCGACGGGGGAGAAGACCGTCATTTACGTCAATTCGCGCGACCAGTCCGTGGCGCTCGCCAAGACGTTGCGCAAACGCGTGCCAGACTGTGCGACCCATATCGCGTTCTATAACGCCGGGCTCGCGCGTTCCGATCGCCGCCGCGTAGAGGAAGCGTTTCGTGACGGAAACCTCAGTTGCATCGTTTCGACCTCTGCCTTTGGTGAGGGCGTGAACTTGCCCGATATCCGCCATGTCGTGCTCTACCACATGCCCTTTGGCGCCATCGAGTTCAACCAGATGAGCGGACGCGCCGGTCGCGACGGCCAACCTGCCGTGATTCACCTGCTCTATTCGTCGCGTGACGCTCGCATTAACGAGCGCCTACTCGACTGTTACGCGCCCGAGCGCGATGAGCTTGTCACGCTCTATCGAGCGCTGCAGACCATGTGGCGCTCCAACCGTGGCAAGACGGGGGACGATTCATTCTGCGCAAGCGATATCGACATTGCGCAGATGTGCCTTGCCATCGATGCTCGCACGCCGGTCGACGAGCGCTCGGTGGAAAGCGGCCTGGGAATCTTCGAAGAGCTCGGTTTCTGTCGCGTTTCGGGGTTTGACGATACGCGTCGCATCGCGATGGCCGAAAACCCTGGCCGCGTGCAATTGAGCAGGTCAATTCGCTATTTGGAGGGCTTGCGCTCGCGCATGGAGTTCTCGGCTTTCCGGAGCTGGGCGCTCGATTCGTGCGCTTCTGATATGCTAGCCAAAGTTAACCGCCCGATCGTACCGCGGGCCTAGGGGAAGGGGACCTCGATGGATGCCGCAGCCCGTACCGCCCATGATTCCACCCTCCAGCCGTTTTCGGAGATGGAGCACTATAAGCATGCCGATGAGCTGCCGCCCGAGATTATGGCGGACAGCTACGACAAGCTAGAGCGCCTGTGCCTCAAATATATGAATGAGGACGACTTCTCTAAGGTGGAGCAGGCCTATTGCTTTGCTGCCGAGAAGCACTGCAACCAAAAGCGCCGCTCGGGTGAGATGTACATCAACCATCCCGTCGAGGTGGCCATCATTTTGGCCGATCTCAAGATGGACTGCGATGTGGTGTGCGCCGCGCTGTTGCACGATACCGTCGAGGATACCGAGACCTCGCTTGCCGATGTTTCCGGCCTGTTTGGCGATACGGTGGCCGAGCTCGTCGATGGCGTGACCAAGCTCACCAACATCGAAGTCGACAGCATGGACGAGAAGCAGGCCCTCACGCTGCGCAAGATGTTCCTTGCCATGTCCAAGGACATCCGCGTCATTATCGTCAAGCTTGCCGACCGCCTGCATAACATGCGTACGCTGGCGGCCCTTCGCGAGGACCGTCGCCTGTTTAAGGCCCGCGAGACCATGGACGTATACGCGCCCTTGGCCGACCGTCTGGGCATGAGCTCTATCAAGTGGGAACTCGAGGACCTGTCCTTCTTTTACCTGGAGCCCGATGCCTACCAGCGCATCTCGCGCATGGTAGCCGAGTCGCGCGAGGTTCGCGAGCGCTATCTGGCCGAGACTATCAAGACGCTCACCGATGAGCTCAACCGCATTGGCCTGGAGGGCTTTCAGATCAACGGCCGTTCCAAGCACTATTGGTCTATCTATCAAAAGATGAAGCGCAAGGGCAAGGAGTTCTCCGAGATTTACGACCTGGTGGCGCTGCGCGTCATCACCCATTCGGTGCGCGATTGCTATTCCACGCTCGGTGCGGTGCATACGCTGTGGCACCCCATGCCCGGTCGCTTTAAAGACTATATCGCCATGCCCAAGGTCAATAACTACCAATCGCTTCACACGACGGTTATCGGACCCACGGCTCGTCCGCTCGAGATTCAGATTCGAACCTACGAGATGCATGAGCAGGCCGAGTACGGCATTGCCGCCCACTGGCTGTATAAGAAATCGGGCGGATCGTCTGCGTCTAAGACCAATGATGCCCAGCGTCTGGATGACCAGATTAACTGGCTCAAACATTCGCTCGATTGGGCTGCGTCTGATGAGATCACCGACGCCAAGGAATACCTGCATTCGCTGAAGGTCGACCTCTTCGATCAGGAGATTTTCGTCTTTACGCCCAAGGGCGAGGTCATGGCGCTTCGTGCCGGCTCCACGCCGCTCGACTTTGCCTACGCCGTTCACACCGAGGTGGGAAACCACTGCGTCGGCGCTAAGATCAACGGTGCGGTGGCCCCGCTCACGCACGAGATCAAGACGGGCGACCGTGTCGAGATTCTGACCAACAAGAGTTCCAAGCCGTCGCGTGATTGGCTCAAGATCGTTAAGACACCTTCCGCCAAGTCAAAGATCCGCCGTTACTTCGCCGCCGCGACCAAGGACGACGACGCTGCCGCCGGCCGCGATATACTGGCTAAGGACCTGCGCAAGCGCGGATATGGCATCTCTACGCCACGATCCACGCGTGCGCTCAACGCCGTGGCGGAGCAGTTTAACTATAAGCAGCTCGAGGACCTGTTTGCCGCCGTTGGTGCGGGCAAAGTCGCCCCACGTGCCGTTGGCAATAAGGTCGAGCAAATCTTGGACCCCAAACCCGAGGAACAGCTCACCAAGGCCGAGGCTATCGCCGAGGTCGTCAAGCAGCCTGCCCGCGGCTCCAACCGCAAGCCGCAAAAGCGCGGCAAGAGCGCCAGCAACGGCATTATCGTCAAGGGCGAGAGCAACAGCGGCCTGCTGGTCCGTCTGGCCCATTGCTGCAACCCCGTGACGGGCGACGACATCGTCGGCTTCATCACGCGCGGTCGTGGCGTTTCGGTGCATCGCGCCAACTGCCCCAACGTCAAGGGTCTTATGGAGCATCCCGAGCGCATGATCGATGTGGAATGGGACGGCGCTGCCGACACCCTCTTCCAGGTCGAGATCGTGGTCGAGTGCCTGGACCGCATGGGCCTGCTCAAGGATGTCACCATTGCCATTGGCGATGCGGGTGGCAATATCCTTTCTGCCGCCACGTCGACCAACCGCGAGGGTATTGCAACCCTGCGCTTTATGGTCGAGATCTCGGACGCGAGTGGTCTGGATCCGCTGCTGGCCTCTATCAGCAGCGTTGACTCGGTCTACGACGCGCGTCGCTTGATGCCCGGCGAGGGTGGAGCCCAGCTTAAGCGCCGCGTTTAGTCGCGACGAACGTGCCATATTATCGATATTCGCTACACTCGAGGCATCGTTTGATGCCTCGAGTTCTATAGAGAGGAGAGGGACATGAGTGCTGTGTCCTTGGATTTAACTCCCAAGGGATCGGTCGAGATCGAGACGCTCGTAAACGGTCCCATTCAGACCAATAGCTATGCTGTCATTTCGGACAATGAGTGCGTGATTATCGACCCCGCATGGGAAGGCGAGCGCTTGGTGGAGCATATTCGAGCCGAACACCCCGATGTGCAGGTGCTCGGCGCCGTTTGCACGCACGGTCACGCCGACCATGTTGGCGGTGTCGCTGGAGTTCGGGCCGCCGTTGGCGCCGACGTCCTGTACGAGCTGTGTGGCAAGGACGCAGCAGTGCCGCATGCGAATATCGAGGAGCAGCGAGCGATGTGGGGCATCGAGACGCCCGATCCAGGTGAGCCGACGCGGCTGCTTGCCGAGGGCGACACCATTGAGCTGGGCGACATTTGCCTGCAGGTAATTGAGGTGCCCGGGCACACACCGGGCGGCATCGTTCTGTTCGCCGCCACTGAGCAGGGGAACATTGCCTTTGTGGGCGACACGCTATTCCCGGGTGGGCATGGCCGCACCGATCTTTCTGGAGGAGACGAGGCGGCGATCCTGCGCTCGCTCTCCAAGCTCGCCCAGCTTCTCCCGCCCGATACCGTTTGCCTAACCGGCCATGGCGATTCGACCACCATGGCACGCGAGCTCATGCAGAGCCCTTTCATGCAGATGTAGCTTAATAGTCGGCTTTTGAAGCACGAGAAGCGTCCAAACGTCAAGCTATTTTTCCCCAACGGGTCGATTTCGTAGGGCAAACGGTCAAAAAAGTCTGTTTGGACGATATTCGTGAACAAACGAACGTTTATGCTCGGGTGCGCCGTGGTAAAATCTCAGGCGTTATCGGAGCAACCTTACAGGAGGTTTCTTTTATGCTCGTCAACGCAGCAGACATGCTCAAGAAGGCCGAGGCCGGCAAGTACGGTCTTGGTGCCTTCAACACCAACAACCTCGAGTGGACCCTGGCTATTCTCCAGGCCGCCGAGGAGGCCAAGTCTCCGCTGATCCTTCAGTGCACCGCTGGTGCCGCTAAGTGGATGGGCGGTTTCAAGGTCTGCGCCGACATGGTCAAGGCTGCCGTCGAGGCCACGGGCGTTACCGTTCCCGTCGCCCTTCACCTCGATCACGGTTCTTACGAAGACTGCTTCAAGTGCATCGAGGCCGGCTTCACGTCCATCATGTATGACGGCTCTCACGAGGAGACCTTCCAGCTTAACCTCGACCGCACCAAGGAGCTCGTTGAGCTTGCCCACTCCAAGGGCATGTCCATCGAGGCCGAGGTCGGTGGCATCGGCGGCACCGAGGACGGCGTGACCTCCAGCGGCGAGCTCGCTGATCCTGCTGAGTGCAAGCAGATCGCTGACCTGGGCGTCGACTTCCTCGCCTGCGGCATCGGCAACATCCACGGCGTGTACCCCGCCGACTGGGCTGGTCTTTCCTTCGAGCGTCTGGGCGAGATTAAGGCCCAGACCGGTGACCTGCCCCTCGTTCTGCACGGTGGCACCGGCATCCCCGAGGATCAGATCAAGAAGGCCATCTCCCTGGGCATCTCCAAGATCAACGTCAACACTGACCTGCAGCTCGTCTTCGCCAAGGGCGTCCGCGAGTACATCGAGGCTGGCAAGGATCAGCAGGGCAAGGGCTTTGACCCCCGCAAGCTCCTCAAGCCTGGTCGCGACAACATCGTTGCCCGCACCAAGGAGCTCATGGAGGAGTTTGGCTCCGTCAACAAGGCGTAAGTAGCGGTTTAACTTCCCGCCGGAGGCCCCGTTTCCCCTACGCTGTTTCCCTCGCGCTCACCTGGCTTTGCCAGAAGTCGCGCGACGGAATCAGCTCCGGGGAAACGGGGCCTCCTTTGTTAACTCGCTACAGGGTTACTGGGCTGAATTAAAATGGCTACTGGCTTCGCCAGAAGTCGCGCCAAGGAAACGGTTCCGGGGGACGGGGCTTCCTTCGTTTAACGCCGCAGGCTTACAAGTCTGAATTCATTTTTAGAGGTACCGTTTATCGGTGTTGAGAGCTCCTTTATTGGGGCTTTCTTTTTTATCTCGCTACAATGTGCTTCAAGAGTTCTAATGACTTGGAGTTTGGTATGGCTGTTATTGATGTACTGCCTTCGGATGAGAAGGTTATTGACGAGGGCCCTGTTGGTTGCTCTGTCGATGTTTGCTGTGATGATTTTCGCCATCTCGATATTGGGCTAACGCCTGAGATTCTTCGTCTTAAGGATGCCGGATATTTGACGCAGGCTGTTGCTGCCTGCGATCGCCTTTTGGAGCAGAACCCTGAGCCTTCGCTGGCTGCTTGTGTTCGTGCAGAGCGGTATCGCATGCTCGAGACGCCGCTTCATTTTTCGGTGTCGCGTGATCGGGCCATTGCGATGATTCGCGAGGAGTGGCCTGAGTTTACCGAAGAGCAGTTCGATGACCTGATTAATCGTAAGCGTATTGACTGGCGCTTTATCGATGGCGAGCTGTTTGTTCTCGATAACTTCCTCGATTCACTTCGCGTGTACCCCAAGGAGGTCCCGGGTCTGCGTCCCGATTCTACGGATGGAATTGCGCTGCGCAACCAGATGCTCGAGGAGATGGAGTCGCGGGGCGGGCTGTCTCGCGCCATCACGCTTAAGGCATGCGTGTCTGTCCCCGGTGCTTTGGAGGGAGAGACTGTTCGCGCGTGGCTTCCCGTTGCCGCCGCCTGCCGCCAGCAATCTCAGGTCGAGATGCTTGATATGACGCCGGAGGGGGCCGTTGCTCCTGCGAGCGCCTCGGCGCGTACTGCCTCGTGGGTCTCCTTGACTGATCGCTCGTTCTCAGTGACCTATCGCTATCAAATCGATGCCGCTTATCGCGATATCTATGGGGGTGCGCTTCCGGCGCATCCGTGTATGGACGCGCCGCTGCCCGAGGACACCTCCGAGGACCGTCCGCACATTGAGTTCACGCCATATTTACAACAACTGACCGAACATGTCGTTGACGGGCTCGAGGATCCGCTCGATCGCGCCCGTGCTATCTATGATTACCTGACACAGCATATCGACTATCGCTATCAGCCACCGTACCTGCTTTTGGGATCTATTGCCGACGACTGCGCACACTCGCTCCGCGGCGATTGCGGCGTTATGGCGCTCACGTTTATCACCATGTGCCGCATCGCGGGCGTTCCTGCCCGTTGGCAGAGCGGCCTGTATGTTGCGCCCGATTCGGTGGGACCGCACGACTGGGCCGAGTTCTATACACCCCAGACCGGTTGGCTTAACGCCGACGTATCGTTTGGTTCCTCCGCACGCAGGATGGGGGAGGAGTGGCGTCGTCGTCACTACTTTGGCAATCTCGACCCGTGGCGTATGGTGGCCAACGATCGATTCCAGGCTGAGTTTGTGCCTGCTTTCGACGGCATGCGCGAGGATCCCTACGACAACCAGATGGGCGAAGCCTCGGTTAACGGACGCGGGTGCCGCCAGCGTGAGATGCTCCGTTCGGTCGAACTCATCGAAATGCTCGAAGTTCCATTTTCGGACTAATCAACAGAAAGCTGTGATAAACTAACTCACGCATTACGTGCCCGAGTGGCGGAATTGGCAGACGCAGTGGACTCAAAATCCACCGTTGGCAACAACGTGCGAGTTCGAGTCTCGCCTCGGGCACCATACATGCACCTGCGCTTCAAGGGGGTTGCGGCCCCCTTTTTCGTGTACGTAATGTGATAACGCGCGGTACGTGTTATTATTCGCAAGGCGTTGTTCCCGCAATGCCCTAAAGAGGAACCTGAGGGTTCCCACCTTTTGGCGCCAATGAGCAGCTGACTGGTCATACAACTTAGATTCCCTTCCTCATACCGAGGATGTCTATGTGTACGACCTGGTTGCAAAGAAGCGCCGGGTTATTTTTTTATGAATGGAGGTAGGGAAAATAGCTAAGTCTGATGACACCCGCATCAACGACGAGATCACTGCATCTTCGTGCCGTTTGATTGGCGTCGATGGCTCTCAGCTCGGCCTGTTCGCCATCCGCGATGCCCAGCGCGTCGCCGACGATCAGGGTCTCGACCTGGTCGAGATCGCTCCCAACGCGGAGCCGCCGGTCTGCAAGGTCATGGACTACGGTAAGTTCAAGTACCAGCAGGCCATGAAGGCCAAGGCCGCTCGTAAGAACCAGTCCAAGGTCGAGGTCAAGGAAATGAAGTTCCGACCCAAGATCGACGTTGGCGACTACGAGACCAAGAAGGGCCACGTTCTGCGTTTCCTCAAGAAGGGCGCACGCGTTAAGATCACCATCATGTTCCGCGGCCGTGAGATGGCTCACCCGGAGCAGGGTCTTAACGTTCTCGAGCGTCTCGCCGAGGATCTCAAGCCTTACGCTACGGTCGAGTCCAAGCCTAAGATGGAAGGCCGTAACATGCTTATGCTGCTCGCCCCGATTAAGGGCGCCTTCGATGAGGATAAAGCGGCAAGCGATACCAAGTAACTAGTGTTCTGTAACCGATTAAGGAGTATTTCATGCCTAAGATGAAGTCCCACAGCGGCACCAAGAAGCGTTTCCGCAAGACTGGTACCGGCAAGCTTATGCGCGCCAAGGCTTTCAAGAGCCACATCCTGAGCAAGAAGTCCACCAAGCGTAAGCGTGGCTTCCGTCAGGAGACCGAGATTGCCGCTGCCGACCGCAAGGTCATCAAGTCGCGTCTCGCCTAAGTTCGCGTTCCCATTTTTCGTTTTACCGTCTAGGAGTTGATAGAACATGGCACGTATTAAGCGCGCTGTTGCCGCCAAGAAGAAGCGCCGTACCGTTATGCACCGTGCGAAGGGTTACTACGGTGCCGCTTCGCGTACTTACAAGCATGCTAAAGAGCAGGTCCAGCACTCCCTGCAGTATCAGTATCGTGATCGCCGCAACAAGAAGCGCGAGATCCGCTCTCTCTGGATCACCCGTATCAACGCTGCTGCTCGCCTGAACGACATCTCTTACTCTCAGTTCATGCACGGCCTGAAGGTTGCCGGCATCGAGCTCGACCGCAAGGTCCTGGCTCAAATGGCTTACGAGGACATCGAGTCCTTCAACGAGCTGGCTACCATCGCCAAGAAGGCTCTCGAGGCCTAATTGATTCTCTTGAATCGCTAGGGGAGTGTCGCGCTGTGCGCGGCGCTCCCTCTTTTTATCTAAAGCGCTGGTTTATTTAGCAAAAGCGCGGGTAGATAGACAGTTACAGGTGACCGATCTTTATATATCTCTAAACCGAAGGGTCATCATCTGATACGTGCAGTATTTCTGCACCAGCCTTTCTATTTCTTATATAGGAAGCGATACATTGTGTAGGACTTGTGAAGAGTGGAATTGACGTCCCACATCGCTTCGCGGTCTGGCAATATATCTCCTTGCCGCGCGGCCCGGTCGGA
>NZ_QSTE01000005.1:0-118481 GCF_003438115.1 Collinsella sp. OM08-14AT | reverse complement strand
CAGGGGCTCTCAATGTTTTTATGTCCTGCTCATATCGTCTGGTAGGTTTAGCTTAGCAGCATGCGGTCGTTGGCGAGCTCGCCGCCCGAGACCTCCTCGAACTTCTGCAGCAGGTCGGCCACGGTGAGCGACTTCTTCTCGTCACCGGCCACGTCGTAGATCACGTGGCCTTCGTGCATCATGATCAGACGGTTGCCCAGACGGATAGCGTCGTTCATGTTGTGCGTGACCATGAGCGTGGTCAGGTGGTTCTCGTCGACGATCTCCTCGGTCAGGTTGAGCACCTTAGAGGCCGTCTTGGGGTCGAGGGCCGCGGTGTGCTCGTCGAGCAGCAGCAGGCGCGGCCTGGTGAGCGTGGCCATCAGCAGGGTGAGCGCCTGGCGTTGGCCGCCCGAGAGCAGGCCGACCTTGGCGTTGAGACGCGTGTCCAGACCAAGGTCCAGGCGCTTGAGTAGCTCAACGTACTCATCTTTCTCGGCCTTGGTGACGCCCCACGAAAGGCCGCGACGCTGGCCGCGACGCTTGGCGAGGGCCAGGTTCTCGGCGATTTGCATGTCGGCAGCGGTACCGCGCATGGGGTCCTGAAACACGCGGCCCAGGTACTTGGCGCGCTGCGACTCGCTCAGGCGCGAGATATCGGTGCCGTCGAGCTCAATAACGCCCGAATCGAGCGGGTACACGCCGGCGATCATGTTGAGCAGCGTGGACTTGCCGGCGCCGTTGCCGCCGATCACGGTTACAAAGTCGCCGTCATTCAGGGTGAGGTCGACGCCGGTGAGCGCGCGCTTTTCGGTGACGGTGCCCTTGTTAAAGGTCTTCTTGACGTGCGAGAGCTTAAGCATCTGCCTCATCCCCCTTCGTGTAGGAGCTGCGGAGCTTATAACGCTCCCAAACCACGGGCACGCACAGAGCCACAGCGACAATCACAGCGGAGAGCAGCTTCATGTCGTTGGCGTCCATGCCCAACTGCAGCACGATGGCGCGGATAAGGAAGTACACCACGGAGCCAAAGACGGCGGAGGCAAGACGGACGCTAAACTGCGTGAGGCCGCCGGGCAGCAGACGGCCGAGCACCTCACCGATAACAATGGCGGCAAGACCGATAACGATGGCACCGGTGCCCATACCAATGTCGGCATACTTCTGGCTCTGGCAGATGAGCGCGCCCGAAAGGCCGATGAGGGCGTTGGAGAGCACGAGGGCGATCATCTTGGTGGAGTTGGTGTTGACGCCCAGGGCGCGGATCATGTACTCGTTGTTGCCGGTGGCGCGCAGCGCCGAGCCGATCTCGGTGCCAAAGAACCAATACAGGATGGCAACGATAGCCACGGCGAGCAGGATGCCCAAGATGATGGCAACGGTGGACTGCGGCAGACCGGTCATATTGCTGACGGCCGAGAACACGGTGCCCTTGGCAAGAATGGGCGTATTGGACTTGCCCATGATGCGTAGGTTGATGGACCACAGGCTGATCTGGGTGAGGATTCCGGCGAGGATCGCGGGAATCTCAAAGACGGTGGTCAGAATGCCCGTGACGGCGCCCGCGATGGCGCCGGCGCACATACCGGCCAGCACGGCGAGCAGCGGGTCGACGTTGTTATTGACGATGAGTACGGCGCAGACGCAGCCGCCGAGGGCAAAGCTGCCGTCGCAGGTCATATCGGGGATGTCGAGCAGGCGGAACGTGATAAACACGCCAAGCACCATAATGCCCCAGAGGACGCCCTGCGAAACGGCGCCCTGCAATGCAATGAGCATGCTTCATACCTCCTAGGATAGGGTGGACACGTGATGTTCCATAATAGCGGTAACAATGAATATAAGAACGGCAGGCAAACGTTTTGTTATATCTGAAACAAGCAGGGCGAACGCCGGTCTATGACGTTCGCCCCAATGGCTCAGATATTGAATAACGCAGCTATGGGCGAGAACGAACCCTAGATGCGTTACGGCGCATGCCGTTACTCGTCCAGAGCGGAAAGGTCGATGCCCAGAGCCTCGGCCATCTCGTCGTTCTTGACGACGACCAGGTCCTTGCTCGAGAGGTGCTTGATCGGCATATCCTCGGGCTTGGCCTCGCCCTTCAGGATCTTGACGGCCATCTCGCCCGCGGCGTAGCCCAGATCCTCGTAGTTGATGGAGAGGGTGAACAGGCCACCGGCCATGCACATGCCCTCCTCGCCAGTCACGTAGGGAAGCTTGTTTTCCTTGCAGATCTGGCCCACCTGCGAAGCGCCCGCGGCGATGGTGTTGTCGGTGGGGGAGTAGAGCGCGTCGACCTTGCCCACGGCGGACTCGACGACGGACTGGATCTCGTTGGAGCTCGAGACGGTGAAGTCGGTGTACTCCAGGCCCAGCTTGCCGAGTTCCTTCTTGGCGGCCTTGATTTGGACGTCGGAGTTGGACTCGGCGGTGCAGTAGAGCAGACCGACCTTCTTTACATCGGGCAGGACCTTCTGCATCATCTCGAGCTGCTCGGCGACCGGGGTGAGGTCGGAGGCACCGGTGACGTTGGTGCCGGGCCTGTCGTTGTCCTGGACCAGGCCGGAGGCGGCGTAGTCGGTGATGGCGCAGCCCACGATGGGGATATCGGCCGTGGCGCCGGCGGCGGCCTGCGCGGCAGGCGTGGCGATGGCGTAGATCAGGTCGACGTTGTCGCCCACAAACTTGTCGGCGATGGACTTACACGTGGACTGGTCGTTCTGGGCATTTTTCTGGTCGATCTTGACCTTGAGACCGCTCTTCTTGATGGCCTTGACAAAGCCGTCGTTGGCGGCGTCGAGTGCGGAGTGTTCGGTGAGCTGTAGAACGCCGACGGTGTAGTCGGAACCGGCGGCAGCGGAGCCGGAACCAGAGTTGCCGCCGCATCCGGCGAGCGGAGCGAGCGCGAGCAGGCCGGCAGAGACCAGAAGGCTCCTGCGGCTGATGGTGATGTCCTTCATATCATTACCCCCAGTATAGAAATGGCTGGAAACACTGCACTGGGACAAAGTGCAAGTGGAACTATAGTAGCGCTGATGTCCATTTTTACAACAGCCTGGCGGGTTTTTTAATACAGAATCGGATGGGCGGTACGGGTAGTCGAATGGGCGGCGGAGGGTCTTATGCGGCGGAGGAGGCATCGTCCTCGTCCAGGACGGCGAAGAGCTTCTTGCCGTCAAGGAGACGTGTGGTGACGTTTCTCATGCGGCCGATCTCAACGGTACGCAGCGTGTCGTCGGCGCCTCGCGCGTCATAGACCGTTCCCAGCAAATACGAGATGCCGTCTCGTTGCTTGATGGCAAAGGGCCGGAGTGTCATCCGTGCCACTTCGACCTCTCCGCGTGCCGTGACACTCGAAATATCAAAACTCACCGTGGTTCCGTGGTCGATGGCCTGCTCGATGAGCTCGCAGGCATCGATGCGCTTGACGGGCGTGCGTGTGGCCTTGGTGGATTTGTCGCCTGCGCTTGGAGCAGGCTCGGGTGCATCGAGGTAGCCACGAACGTCGGCACTCGCCATGGCGACCAGGTGCTGCGCCATGCTCTTTCGAATGGCGATGGGCGTGGAGCGGTTGCGCATGACCATGCCGTGGAGCCGGATGATCTCTTCGTCGGTGAGCGGACGGGTCAAGAGTCGATAGCCCACGCCGCGCTTGTACTCAATTTCGTATCCGGCATGGCGAAGTGCGGAGATGGCGGTGTAGATGCTGCGCCGCGCCGCCGAGATGGGCATGCGGGCGGGGTCGTCGGGATGGGCGAGGCGCCGGATCAACTCATCGGAAAGCATGGCCTTGTCCTCGCCGGTGTTTTCGCTTAATAGTTGCAGGATGCGAACGGCGCGATAGGCTGCCATCGAGGCGGCGCCCCTCGTCGTGGTCTCGTAAGTATCAACAGCGGTTTCGGTCATGGCGCCCACGTCCTTTCCTTTTTTGGTGATGGCAGATCAGAGCCTAGGGCGCGGAGCCTGGCCAAGGACGCGTGGCGCCTTGGACGGTCGGTGGTTGCCGGCAAACGGCGGGTCGAGTTTTCAACAACCCTGCCTAACTGACCAAAACCTTGCCAAAAGCTTGACGAATGCTGTTGAAAAAGCGCCCCTCGGCGGATGTCGAGAGGCGCTTGTGCGATGAGCGTTGGCGTGTGGCGACGCGAGCTAGTGCCCGATGATTAGAAGTCGGCGTTGCCCACGGTGCGCGGGTGCGGCAGGACGTCGCGGATGTTGCCCACGCCGGTGAGGTACATCACCAAGCGCTCGAAGCCCAGACCGTAGCCGGCGTGCTTGCAGGAACCGTAGCGGCGCAGGTCAAGGTAGTACTTGTACTGGTCGGGATTCATACCCAGGTCCTTGATGCGGGCCTCGAGCAGATCCAGGCGCTCCTCGCGCTGGGAGCCGCCGATAATCTCGCCGATACCGGGAACCAGGCAGTCGGCGGCGGCGACGGTCTTGCCGTCCTCGTTCATGCGCATGTAGAACGCCTTGATCTCGGCCGGGTAGTCGGTTACGAAGGTCGGTCGCTTAAAGTGCTCCTCGGTTAGGAAGCGCTCGTGCTCGGTTTGCAGGTCGATGCCCCAGCTCACGGGATAGTCAAACTTGTGACCGGCGGCGACGGCCTGCTCCAGGATTTCGACGGCCTCGGTATAGGTGACGCGGGCAAAGTCGGAGTTGGCGACATGGTCCAGGCGCTCAAGCAGACCCTTGTCCACAAACTTGTTGAGCATATTGAGCTCGTCGGGGCAGGTTGCCATGACGTCCTTGAGGACATACTTGAGCATGGCCTCGGCGTTGTCCATGTAGTCGTTGAGGTCGGCGAAGGCCATCTCGGGCTCGATCATCCAAAACTCGGCGGCATGGCGCGTGGTGTTGGAGTTTTCGGCACGGAAGGTGGGGCCAAAGGTGTACACGTCGCCAAAGGCCATGGCGAAGTTCTCGGCATTGAGCTGTCCGGAAACGGTGAGGCTCGCATGCTTGCCAAAGAAGTCCTGGCTCCAGTCGACCTCGCCGGACTCGGTGAGGGGCGGGTTTTTGGGGTCGAGCGTGGTCACGCGGAACATCTCGCCGGCGCCCTCGCAGTCACTCGTGGTGATGATGGGGGTGTTGACGTAGACAAAGCCCTGCTCCTGGAAGAAGCGGTGGATAGCGGCAGCCGCGACAGAGCGGATGCGGAACACGGCGCGGAACAGGTTGGTGCGCGGGCGCAGGTGCTGCTGGGTGCGCAGGAACTCGACGGTTGCGCGCTTCTTCTGCAGCGGGTAATCCGGGGCGCTCGTGCCCTCGACCTCGATGGAGGTGGCGGAAAGCTCGAAGGGCTGGGGTGCATCGGGGGTCAGCTTGACGGTGCCGGTGCAAATGAGTGCGGCCGAGACGTTTTGGTGGGCGATCTCGTCGTAGTTGTCGAGCGCCTCGCGGTTCATGACGACCTGCAGGTCGCGGAAGCAGCTGCCGTCGTTGAGCGTAACAAAGCCAAAGTTCTTCATGTCGCGGATGGACTTGACCCAGCCGGCGACGGTGACGGTCTGGCCGCCGAGCGACTCGGCATCGGCATAGAGCTGCGCGATTTTGGTGCGGTTCACGTATCCTCCCATAACGGTTGAATGATAGTTATCCATACAGTTCGATATTCTAGCAGCTCGGCTCATTTGGGCTATACAGATAAGGCATTGGCGGGATGGTTTTTCAAACGAAAAGCGCCCGCGGCCAAATGGTCGCGGGCGCTTGACGAGGTGCCTTTTGGCTGTGTGGCGCGGGGCCTGGCTACTTGGTCTTGGCAACCAGCAGCGGGTCGCCAAGCTTGACGAGCGGGTTGCCGCCGATAAGCGTTCCAGACTCGCCGACATGGTCGATGCTCTTAAGACGATCGAGCTCGGAGACGATGACGGTCACGATGTCCTCGTGGCCGGCGGCCTTGATGGCCTCGCGATCGAAGCTGATGAGCGGCTGGCCGGCCTTGACCACATCGCCCATCTCGACAAAGCGGGCAAAACCCTTGCCGTTCATTTCCACGGTGCCCAGGCCAACATGGATGAATACGCGCAGACCGTCCTCGGTAATCATGCCGATGGAGTGGTTGGTGACAGTGGTGGCGCCGATGCGGCCGTTGGCGGGCGCATAGATGGTGCCGGTAATGGGCTCGATGCCATAGCCCTGGCCAAGCATGCCCGAGGCGATCGTCTCGTCGGGAACCTCGTCCAGGCTGACGAGCACGCCGTTGACGGGGGCATAGATGACGCCTTCGCGGGTGGCGAAGCTTGCTGCGGGCGGAACGGACGCCTCGCCGGTCGAGGTGAAGGTGGACTTAAGCGAATCGAGCAGACCCATAGTTGCCTCCAACTTAAATAGGCGCATATCGCGCGTTTGGTTTGCCGGAAACGTTTCATATCTGTTTCGCGGCTTGGTCAACACCCCCTATTCTACGCTGCTCAGCGATACCTCTGAGCTGGGATTATGTGATATATCAGTTGAAGGGAAACTTATTGCTGGCGTGTTTCTGCGTCACGGGTTCAAGTGGGGTACGCTTGAAGGCGAAAAACAATGGCGCTTAATTTGCGCGAAGGGAGCACATATGATTGTCGAGAACCATGCGCTGTGGGGCGAGGAGCCGACCGAGGAATATCCGGCGACGTTTACGTATTTGGGTGCCGAACCGCTGCCCGATAAACCGAATGGCCGCCGCCCTGCCGTGATTATCTGCGGCGGAGGTGCGTTTACGCATATCGCTCCGCATGAGCAGGATCCCGTGGCGTTTGCGTTTTTGGATCACGGTTACCAGGCCTTTGTGCTCAACTATGTCACAAGTTCTACGGGTGACGTGAGCTTTCCGCACCCCCAGGCAGATCTTGCCAAGATGGTCGCCACGGTGCGTGCGAATGCCGACGAGTGGCATGTCGATCCCAAGCGCGTGTGCGTCGTGGGCTTTTCTGCTGGCGGCATGATTTGCGCCTCGCTGGCAACGCAGTGGAAGACCGGCCCCTTCGCGGCACTTGCCGGGGCGCGTCCGGACGACTTTCGTCCCGACGCCGTGGTGCTGGGCTATCCGTTGCTCGACCTTGCCTATGTGCGCGATATGCAGACGCGTGACCCGCGCATCGACCTGCGCGTGCCCAAGACGGGTGGCAAGACAGGGCGCGATTTGCTCAACGACTATCTGTCGATGGTGACGGGCGGCGAGGCGACCGATGAGCACCTGACCGACATTTGCCCTACCACGCATGTTTCGCGCCAGATGCCGCCGACCTTTGTGTGGGGCGTGTCCGACGACAAGACAGCGCCGATCGCACAGGTCTATCCGTTTGCGCAGCGCATGGCCGAGGAGGGCGTCGCTTGCGAGATGCACGTCTTTGACCAGGGCGGTCACGGCCTTTCGCTCGGCAACGCCAACACCGCGGTCGACAACGAGGACAAGCAGGTGGCAGTCCGTCCTTGGATCCGCCTGGCCTTCCGCTTCCTGGAGCGCCACGGTTTCTAGACCGCGCAGCACGAGAGTGGATAATCTCCCATTTTTTGGTCTGCTTTTCGACAAAAACGGGGGATTATCCACTCTCGTGAGATGGGCGTCTGATAGCTTTCCTTGTTGTATTTCTACCAAACGGTGAACTGGGCGTTTTCCGTGTTCCAATGGACATCGCGAACGTAGTCGCGCACGCCCGTCGCGTCTCGTGCTTCGAACAACTCAAGAATATGAGCATGTTCGTTGTTGGCTTTATTGAGCAGTTTGCAAGCCGTCTCTTGGTCAACAGTCTCGTAATCGCGCTTGATAAAGCAACGCTCGAGCTGCGAGATCATATCGCGCAGACGGTCGTTGCCACAGCGGTTGAAGTACGTAAGGTGAAAGTCTCGCTGAATGTCGTCATACTTACGGATGAGACCGCCTTGGATCGCGAGGTCCATGGAGCCGACGAGAAATTTCAGCTGCGTAATATCGTCGTCAGTTAGATTCGGACAGGCGAGATATGCGGCCTGCCCGTCGAGCGGCCCCATAATCTCAAAGACTTCAACGGCGTTTTGCTGATCGAACCCACGGACGCGGAATCCGCGGCGGGGGAGATTGTCCAGATAGCCGTCGCTTGCGAGCTGGATGAGCGCTTCGCGGACCGGCGTGCGCGACACGCCCATGGCATCGCAGATCGCCTGCTCGCTCAGCCGGTCGCCGGCCGAAAGCTCGCCGGCGTCAATACGGCTCGAAATATAGTCGTATACGTGGTCCTTCAGGGGCTTTCTGAGCGTTTCCATGAGCCTATGTTCCTTAACGGTATATTTCTAAAAGCAAATACGTTTCACTTGAATAGCTCAGTTGAATTATAGAACGACCAGCTAAATCATGCTACTTTGCGCCGATACGTAAGAATACGCTTACCGAAGAATACCTACCGTTCAGGATTGTATACAATATACAAAACAGGAAAACCGCCCTAAGATAAAGCCATCGAAAGGAAGGCGGGCGCGAAGAAGTCCCGCTCTCTGCTAAGAGATCCAAGGAGGATCATCATGACCAAGTTCAGCCACGTCATCATCCGCCGCCCCGGCAAGTCCCTGAGCAATGGCATCACGAGTGCCCCCGAGCTTGGCCAGCCCATCTACGAGCGCGCCATCGAGGAGCACTACGATTATGAGCATGCGCTCGAGCAGTGCGGCGTTGACGTGTCGGTGCTGCCGGCACTCGAGCAGTATCCCGACAGCTGCTTCGTCGAAGATCCGGCCGTTATCACTCGCTGCGGCGCCATCATTACCAACCCCGGCGCCGATAGCCGCAACGGCGAGAAGGACGAGATTGAGCCGGCCGTCCGTCGCTTCTTTGACGACGAGCATGTCAAGCACATCGTTTCTCCGGGCACGCTTGACGGCGGCGACGTCATGATGGTCGGTGACCATTTCTACGTCGGTCGCTCCGCTCGTACCAACGAAGAGGGCATTCGCCAGTTCTGTGAGATTCTCGAGGGCTGGGGCCTCGAGGGTTCTGAGGTTCCGCTGGAGGAGGTCCTGCACCTCAAGACGGGCGTCAACTACATCGAGGACAACAACATGCTCGTCTCTGGTGAGTTCATCGATAAGCCTGACTTTGCCCAGTACAACAAGATCGTCGTGCCCGAGGACGAGGCGTACGGCGCCAACTGCATCTGGGTCAACGGTACGGTCATCGTTGCCGAGGGCTATCCGACTGTGCTCAAGGCCGTGCAGGATCTGGGCTACAAGACACTCGTCGTCGACACCTCCGAGTATCGCAAGGTCGACGGCGGCCTTTCTTGCCTGTCGCTGCGCTTCTAACGCGATAGCTGTAACAGTCTGATGATCGCTTGACCGATGGCCCGGCACCCGATTCGGGACGTCCGGGCCATCTTTCGTTCGATCACATGATGAAGGGGGTGCACATACAATGGCCTCTAAAACTTCTAACGACGAGATTATCGACCCCAATGGTCTGGATCTCTTCCGTCTGACCATGATGGTCATCACTGCGAGCATCTGCGGCGGTATCTTTTCTCTTGCCGGCGATATGGCGGCAGGCGGAGCCAATACCGGTGCGGTTATCGTCTCGTGGGGAATTTGCTTTATTGGCGTCTTTGCGTTGATGATGGTGTTCAACGGTTTGTCTCAAGCCCGTCCCGACCTGACCGGTGGCATCTATGCATACGCTGCGGCCGGTTTTGGCGATTACATTGGATTCAACTCCGCCTGGGGCTACTGGATCAGCGCATGCCTTTCCAACGTGAGCTTTGCACTTTTGCTGTTTAGCGCGCTGGGCTATTTCTTCCCTGCGTTTGGCGCGGGCAACAACCTGCTTTCTATCGTCTGCGCCAGCGTGTTTTTGTGGTTCCTTACCGCCCTTGTGCTTCGTGGCGTTAAGGAGGCTGCGGGCATTAACACGATTGTCACCTTGGCGAAGCTGGTGCCGCTGGGACTCTTTGTGCTGAGCATTGTGCTCCTGGGCAAGTTCAACGTCGATATCTTTATGGACAACTTCTGGGGAGAGCCGGCTGGTCCTGGCTTTGGCGAGCAGGTTGTCTCGACCATGATTGCCCTTGTCTGGGTCTTCACGGGCATCGAGGGCGCCGTTGTCATCTCGGGCCGCGCAAAGTACGTGCGTGACGTCGGTCGCTCGACGGCGCTCGGATTTGCGGCGGTCTTTGTCCTGTATTTGATTATTTCTATGCTGTCGCTCGGCATTATGCCGCGAGAGGAGATGGCACAGCTTGCAACGCCCTCCATGGCGGGAATTCTCGAGTGCGCAATCGGTCCGGTTGGTGCTGCCATCGTAAACCTTGGCGTTATCCTTTCGTTGGTCGGCGCGCTGCTGGGCTATGTCATCATTGCGTCCGAGACGCCGTTCGAGGCGGCGCGCCAGGGATCCTTCCCGCTGGCGTTTGCCAAGACGAACAAGCACGACGCCCCGGTGGTAACGGTTCTCGTGAGCTCCGGCATTACGCAGCTCTTCTTGATCGTGTCGTATGTGGCGGCGAGCACCTACCAGTTCTTCTATAGCTGCGCAGTCAACACGATTCTGGTTCCGTATGTCTGCTCGGCTGCCTATTACATGGTGATTGGCTGGAAGAACGAGCATCTGGACGGGCCGCATGCGCCCAGCGTCGGCAAAGCCCGCTTCTTCGGTACGCTCGGCTTCATCTACACATTGTTCCTGGTGTGGTCGACGGGTCTTCAGGGCGTTATGATCACGACGATTCTTTTTGCTCCGGCCATTCCCGTTTATATGCTGGGCGAGCGAGGCCGCGGTAAACCGGTGCTTCCGCATCTGCACGACAAGCTGATCGCAGCGGTGGTCATTGTCGTGGCAATCATTTCGCTGTATCTGCACTTTGCCGGCATTGCGCCGATAGTCTAAGACTGCGGCAAGCTTCATCGCTTGGTAAGCCGACGGAGGCATCGCGTGCCGGTGCCGTTCGGTAATCCATAACTGACGTGGGCCTCTGTAACGTGCCTTTGTGAGCGCCCACCAAGCCAGCGCAGGTGACATTTGTTGCCAGCGCGGGCTTTTGTTGTTGCGGCGAAATGCTGCCGGCAGCTGGGGACGTTCCTATTGTGCCGGCACCCTGGGACACTCCTTGGATGTTCCGCATGCGACGGAGGGAACGGATCATTTTGTCGAGGGGCGGGCGGCTGCTTCGGTCCTCGGGGAAACCGCGTCCCGTTTCGAGAGCAGATTCCGGGCCGCAGTTTCCCCGAGGGCTCCATTGGGAAATTGCATCCCAGTCTGAGCGCCGATTCCGGGCTGCAGTTTCCGCTAGATGCCTCAACCGGAAAGCCCATCCCGTTTAGGTGTTCCGGAGTGGGATTCGGTTTCCGCAGCAGGCCCGTCTGGGAAGCAATGGCCCAGAATCCCCCCTGCACCGATCTGTTGATTGAACATCGTTGCATGTTCGCGCTATCATGCATGGTTAAAATTGGTTAGCCATGGCAAACGGTTAGCCATGGTGAACATAAATACAACGCCCTGTGGGCGCCGGGGGAGGAACACGGACGTGAAGCTCGATACACTCGAGATTGGAAAGGACGCCGTTGTCGCATCGGTGGCATCGGACGATCAGGCACTCCGACAGCATATTTTGGACATGGGCCTAACGCCGGGCACCGAAGTCACCATGATGAAGTACGCTCCTATGGGCGACCCGCTCGAGATTCGCCTGCGTGGCTACGAGTTGACGCTGCGCAAGGACGATGCTGCTCGCATCGAGCTCGTGGGTGTTCACGACACAGACACGGGTCCGCGCACTAACGCCGCAATCGGCATGACGGAGCACCCGGCACTTGGCGAGGGGACGTATTCGCCCCGTGCGGCAAAAACGGCCGTGCCCGAGGGCGCACCGCTGCATTTTGCCCTCGCCGGCAACCAAAACTGCGGTAAGACCACGCTGTTCAACCAGCTTACGGGCTCCAACCAGCACGTCGGTAACTTTCCCGGCGTGACGGTCGACCGCAAGGACGGCACTATCCGTAACCACCCCGAGGCGAGCGTTACCGACTTGCCCGGTATTTACTCGTTGTCGCCGTACACGGGCGAAGAAATCGTCAGCCGCCAATTCATCTTGGACGAAGACCCCGACGCCATCATCGACATCATCGACGCCACCAACATCGAGCGTAACCTGTACCTGACGCTGCAGCTTATGGAGCTCGATCGCCCCATGGTCATCGCGCTCAACATGATGGACGAGGTGACGGCCAACGGCGGCGCCGTGGACGTCAACCTGCTCGAGAGCCTGTTGGGCGTGCCCGTTGTCCCCATTAGCGCTGCCCGCAACGAGGGTATCGGCGAGCTGGTGGATCATGCCTTGCACGTGGCGCGGTTCCGTGAGCGCCCCGGTCGCCTGGACTTCTGTGCGCCCGATGGTCCAGACGGCGGTGCACTGCATCGCTGCATCCACGGCATTGCCAACCTGATCGAGGACCATGCCGCGACGGCGCACATTCCCGTGCGTTTTGCGGCGACCAAGCTGGTTGAGGGCGACGAGCTGGTGACCGAGGCACTTCATCTGGATCGCAACGAGCTTGACGCCATCGAGCACATCATTACCCAGATGGAGGGCGAGGCCGGCACCGACCGTCTATCTGCGCTGGCCGACATGCGCTTCGGCTTTATCGGCGACGTGTGCGGGCGTTGCGTCGTAAAGCCGCACGAGAGCCGCGAGCACGTGCGCTCCGTCAAGATTGACCGCATCCTGACAGGTCGTTACACAGCCATTCCGGCGTTCCTGGTGATCATGGGCCTCGTCTTTTGGCTGACGTTTGGCGTGATCGGCGCGGCGTTGCAGGGACTTATGGAGGACGGCATCGCTGCCATCATCGCCTCGGCCGATGCGGGTCTCAAGGCGTTCGGCACCAACGACGTGGTGCGCTCGCTGGCCGTCGACGGTGTTCTCACGGGCGTGGGCAGCGTGCTGACCTTCCTGCCGATCATCGTCGTGCTCTTCTTGTTCCTCTCCATTCTGGAAGACTCGGGCTACATGGCGCGCGTGGCCTTTGTCATGGATAAGGTATTGCGTCGCTTTGGCCTGTCGGGCCGCAGCTTTGTGCCCATGCTCGTCGGTTTTGGCTGCACCGTGCCGGCTATCATGTCGACCCGTACGCTCCCATCCGAGCACGACCGCAAGATGACGGTCATGCTCACGCCGTTCATGAGCTGTTCGGCCAAGTTGCCGGTCTACGGTCTGCTGTGCGGGGCGTTTTTCCCGCAGGCGACAGTTCCCGCCATGGTCTCGCTCTATCTGATTGGCATTGCGGTCGGATGCATAGCGGCTTTGGTGCTCAACCGCACGGCATTTAAGGGCGACCCGGTGCCGTTTATCATGGAGCTCCCCAATTACCGCCTGCCGAGCGTTAAGACGACGGTGATGCTGGCATGGGATAAGGCCAAGGACTTCATCACCAAGGCCTTCACCATTATCTTTGCCGCTACGGTGGTCATCTGGTTCCTTCAGACGTTCGACATCCGCTTTAATGTGGTCGCCGATCAGTCGCAAAGCCTGCTTGCGGGTCTCGGCAGCATCATCGCGCCGGCGCTGGCGCCGCTTGGGTTTGGCGATTGGCGAGCATCCACGGCGCTCGTCACCGGCCTTATCGCCAAGGAGAGTGTCATCTCGACCCTCACGGTGCTTTTGGGCGCGACCTCGCCCGCGGCACTGTCGACCATGTTTTCGCCGTTTACCGCTTACGTGTTCCTGGTCTTTACGCTGCTGTACCCGCCCTGCGTGGCGGCCATCGGTGCCGTCAAGAGCGAGCTGGGTGCGCGCTATGCCGTTGCCGTGTTCGCGTTTCAGGTGACGGTCGCCTGGATCGTGGCGTTTGTCGTGCATTCGGCGGGCATATTGTTGGGGTTGGCTTAGCTATTTATTGACGGCGCAACCCCTGTGTATTGAGTTGATTGCGGTCCCGCATCTGTACTGACGGATGCGGGGCCGTTGCTATATAATCGCCCACCGCCCATGACAATCGGAGAGGTTTCCTACATGACCCAGGCAAGACAAGATGGCATCTCGCTCAAGCAGTGGCTCCCGCTTATCGGGCTCGCCTGTTGCGCGTTCGTATTCAACACGTCGGAGTTTATGCCCATCGGCCTTCTGACTGATATCGCCGCGTCGTTCTCGCTCACCGAGGCCCAGGCAGGCATCATGATCTCGGTCTATGCTTGGGGCGTCATGCTGCTGTCACTGCCACTCATGGTGTTTGCCTCGCGCTTTGAGTTCAAGCGGATGCTGCTCGGCGTGCTTGCCGTGTTTTCTCTGGGTCAGTTCCTGTCCGCTGTGGCACCGACATATCCCATCCTGGTCTGCGCGCGCCTGGTGGTCGCCTGCGCGCATGCCGTGTTCTGGTCGGTCGCCTCGATCATGGCTTCGCGCCTCGTCGACACCCGCCACGGAGCGCTCGCCATCAGTATGATCGCCACGGGCTCGTCCATCGCGCAGATCTTTGGCCTGCCCCTCGGTCGCGCCATTGGCCTGGCCGTGGGCTGGCGCATGACGTTTGCCGTGGTCGGTGCCTTCTCTGCCGCCGCGGTGGTGTACCAGGCGGCGGTGTTCCCGACCATGGCGGCGGGTGAGCGCTTTACCGTCAAGCAGCTGCCTGAGCTGCTCAAGAACCCATTTTTGATTCCGCTTTATGCGGTCACGGTCTTTATGGCGACCGGTTACTACGCAGGCTACAGCTATATCGAGCCCTTCCTGGCGCAGGTTGCACACGTCGACGCAAGCGCTATCACCATGACGCTGACGACATTCGGCTGTTCTGGCCTGGTTGGTAGCTGGCTGTTCGGCCGCCTGTTCGACGGTCACCGCTTCCCGTTCTTGGCAATCACGCTCTCTGGCGTGGCGTCGGCTCTGCTGCTCATGGCTCCGGCGGCTTCGGCTCTCGCGGCGGTGCTTGCCGTCTGCGCACTGTGGGGCTGCTGCGCCACGGCCTTTGGCGTGGCGTTCCAAGCCGAGCTCATCAAGTACACGCCGGCAGATTCGTCGGCCGTGGCCATGTCAATCTTCTCGGGGCTGTTTAATCTGGGTATCGGCACGGGCACCGCGATCGGTGGCGCCGTGGTGTCGGGCCCCGGTATCGCCTGGATTGGCTTTGCGGGCGGGGCAATCGCTGTCGTGGGTGTCATTCTCGCCATCACCGTGATGTTCCCGGCCATTCGCCGTGCAAAGCCTGCTGCCTAGCCATACCCCCTCATCAGTTGCGGCGGAATGCGGACGGGGGTAGCTAATTTGGGATGGGGCTTTTTGACTACCCCATGTCCTGAATTGAGCTGCTTGCCACGAAATGGGCCTATCTACTACTTTTTAGTGTCTATCCTCGACCACACCGGGAAGTACGAAATTAAAACTGCAGGTAGAAAGCTTGCCGGTTTTACAAAAACGCGGGCGTGGTTGACCCATGCGGGTCAAACGTAGTAGATGGGCCGCTTTCGTGGCGCGGCATAATCGAATGTGACAAAGGGACAGTCCCTTTGTCACATTCGGCATACAATGGATGGCGTTGCGTGAAAGTTACCCGGGAGGTTGCTATGTGGGCATACGAGACGACGTTCTATCAGATCTATCCGCTGGGCTTTTGCGGGGCTCCGCGCGAGAATGCCGCGCCCGTTGCCGAGGATGAACTCTCCCAGGCTACCGACACCGCGCCCAATCCCGATGCCCCCATTATGAAAATCGCCCAATGGGCCGACTACCTGCAGAAACTCGGTATTGGCGCTGTGCTGATCAACCCGCTGCTCGAATCCGATAGCCACGGCTACGATACGCGCAGCCTGCGCCATATCGACCGTCGCCTGGGCGGGGATGCCGATTTTGCCGCCGTATGCGAGGTGCTGCACGCTCATGGCATTCGCGTGGTGCTCGATGCCGTCTTTAACCATGTGGGCCGTGGCTTTTGGGCCTTCCGCGATGTGCAGGAGCGCAAGTGGGACTCGCCCTACAAGGACTGGTTCCACATCAGTTTTGATGGCGACTCCTGCTATGGCGACGGCTTTTGGTACGAGGGCTGGGAAGGCCATTTTGAGCTTGTGAAGCTCAACCTGCAAAATCCTGCTGTGGTCGATTACCTGCTCGAGTCCGTGCGTCGCTGGGCCGAGGTCTTTGGCATCGACGGCCTGCGCTTGGACGTCGCCTATATGCTCGACCGCGACTTTATGCGCCGCCTACACTCCTTTACCCGTGAGCTCAAGCCCGACTTTGTGCTGATTGGTGAGACGCTTCACGGCGACTACAACCAGATCGTCAATGACGAGATGCTTGACTCCTGCACCAACTACGAGTGCTACAAGGGCCTGTACTCCAGCTTTAACTCGGTCAACATGTTCGAGATTGCCCACTCGCTGCATCGCCAGTTTGGCGGTGACCCGTGGTGCATTTATCGCGGCAAGCATCTGCTGTCGTTTGTCGACAACCACGATGTGCCGCGCCTGGCGAGTATCCTCACCGACAAGTCGTGCCTGCGTCCCGCCTATGGCATGCTCTTTAGCATGCCGGGCATCCCGTGCGTCTACTATGGCAGCGAGTGGGGAATTGCCGGCGAAAAGGGCGGCCCCGATGGCGATTGGGCGCTGCGTCCTGCGCTCGATGAGCCTGCGCCCAACGAGCTGTCGGCTTTCATCAAGCAGCTCGCGCACCTGCGCTCGACAGACGATGCGGCGGCACGCGCTCTCAACTACGGTGCGTACCGCAACGTGGTGATTCAGAACAAGCAGCTGCTGTTCGAGCGCGCCTGTGACGATGCGACGGTGCTCGTGGCGGTCAATGCCGTGAACGAGCCCTATACCTTTGGAGCCGGCGAACTCAACGGCTCCTTCGTTGACCTGCTTGCCGACGATGCGCCCACGGTCGAGCTGCCGGGCTCCCTTGAGCTTGCGCCCTACGAGGTGCGCTATCTGTTGAGGGCCTAGGCCATGCCTGTGCCTGACGAGGGCTATCAACATATTGAGCATGGGTTTGAGCCCGTGTTCGACCAACACTCGCGCGTTTTGGTGCTCGGGTCGTTTCCCTCGGTGCTTTCGCGCGCCAATGCCTTTTATTACGGCAACCCTCAGAATCGCTTTTGGCGCGTGATGGCCGCGTGCCTCGGTGTGCCCGTGCCGCCCAACGAGGGAGACTCTTTGGCGAGCGGCGAGCCCGCGACGCTCGACGCCTCGGTTGCTGCCAAGCGGGCTATGCTGCTTAACGGTGGCGTAGCCCTGTGGGATGTGATCGAGAGTTGTGACATCAAGGGCTCGAGTGACGCCAGCATCAAAAACGTTGTGCCGGCTCGCGTTGAGCTTATCACGAGCAACGCGTCCATTGAGCAAGTGATATGCAACGGTGGTACAGCTGGCCGGCTCTACAAGCGCTATCTGCAAGAACGCACCGGGCTACCCGCCATCGTCCTGCCCTCGACAAGTCCCGCCAATGCCGCTTGGCGTTTGGAGCGTCTTGTTGAGCGTTGGCACGAAGCCGTTGACTGGGCCGCTCTCTAATTTAGATATTTGATTGAGCGTGGGCGCCCAGACGTTTCAGAACGCCTTGCCAGATCGGCGCGGGCACGGCTGGCTCGGCGCAAACCATGCCGTCGGCGTCGACGTTGGCGGCATGGCCGCCGCCAAGTCGCTGCGCATGCTCGACGGAGCAGCCCATGCGAACGGCGCCTACGAGCATATCTATCGCTTCCGAAAATGGCCGTCGCAGAAGTCCCATACGTGGAGAGCGGCAAAGCGCTGCGATGCCGTTACCGGCACAGGCGACAACGCCGCCGCACCACGTTAACTTGCGAAGTTCGCAAGCTTGGCGCAGGCGCTCGATAAACAGGTGCGCCTCCTCGGCATGCCCACAGCCAGCCTGAACGACGACATAGACCCGCGTCTCCGTGTCGCCAAAGCGATCGAGCGCTCGTTGAGCGACGGACATTGACTCATCGTCGGGCACATTCTCAACAGCGAGCACCATGCCATCGACTACGCCGGTGTCATTTGTCTTCAAGTCCACCGGGCGGGGGAGTGCGGTGGCGGAAAGCTGTGCATACGCCGCGATGGCATCCTGCAGGTCCCAGAGCAAAAACTCAAGATCGGCGCTATTGGGAATACTGATATACGCAATGGTTCGCAACGTTTTTGGTACATCGCCGCGTGCGGTCGTCTCCATGCCGCCACCTTTCCGGTTGGTTTCCGTTTAGGTTACACCGTCTGGCGGCGCGCGGGCGCGCTATCCTAGTGCAACCCTTACGAAAGGAACGCCATGCGCCTGCCCATGAATACCTCGCTTGCCACGCTCAAGCCCTCCGGCATCCGTCGGATTAACGCGCTCGCTGCCCAGCACCCAGGATGCATTGCGCTCGCGCTCGGCGAGCCCGATTTTCCTACACCAGATGTGATTAGCGCCGAGGTGACCGCCGCGCTGGGCCGCGGCGACACGCATTATCCGCCCAACAACGGTCGCCCCGCCCTGCGCGAGGCGCTGTCTGCCTACATGGGGGACGCGGGCCTTGCGTTTTCGGCCGACGAGGTCATCCTGACCGACGGCGCGACCGAGGCCCTGTCGGCAACATTCATGGCTATGCTCAACCCCGGCGACGAGGTCATCATTCCCACGCCGGCCTTTGGCCTGTACGAAAGCATCGTCGTGGCCAACCACGCCAAAGCGGTCTTTTTGGATACGGAGCCTGCGCAATTTCAGATTGACGAGGACGCACTTCGCGCCTGCGTGACGCCGGCAACCAAGGCTATCGTCATCTGCTCGCCCAACAACCCCACGGGCTGCATTCTCAACGCGGCCTCACTCGATGCCGTAGCGCGAGTGGCGGAGCAGGCGGGCATCTACGTAGTCTGCGACGATGTGTACAACCGTCTGGTTTATGTGGATGGCTACGAGCGCTTTGCCCGGCGCCACCCGGAGCTGCGCGATCAGACGGTGGTCATCGAGAGCTTCTCCAAGCCATGGGCTATGACCGGCTGGCGCTTGGGTTGGCTCGCAGCCGCAGCCCCCGTCATCGACGAGATCGCCAAGGCCCACCAATACCTAGTATCGAGCGCCGTCTCCTTCGAAATGGACGCCGCAGCTCGAGCCCTGACCGTCGACCCCACCCCCATGCTCAACGTCTACCGAGCTCGCCGCAAACGCGTGCTCGCAGCCTTAAACGCCATGGGCCTCGACGTCGTAGAACCCGCAGGAGCCTTCTATGCCTTCCCCAGCATCAAAAAGTTCGGCCTAACAAGCGAAGACTTCTGCATCAAAGCCATCAAAGAGGCAAACGTAGCCCTAGTCCCCGGAGACTGCTTCGGAACCGAAGGCCACATCCGACTAAGCTACTGCGTTTCCGACCAAGATCTGAACGAAGGCCTCCATCGCCTGTCCACCTTCGTTTCAACCCTGTAGCCATCAGGGACGCAACACATCAGCCCACCGATCCAAGCACTATGAGTGGGGGCGTCAGCCAACGAAAGCCCGGGCTGCCCAAAGTCAACGCAGGCACGCGCCGCCGAAGGCCAGGCGCAAGGTTTTCGTAGATTCCGCACGAGCCGAAGGCCACTTAATGTGGCCTTCGTGCGAGCCAGGACTTGACCGAGCGAAAACCTTGCGCCTGGCCTTCGGCGGTGCGGCCGGATGGTGGAATTGTGTACAGCCCGGTTTTCCGTTGACCGACGCCGGGGTCCCCGCCATAATACTTTCGGTTCACGCACGAATCCGCTGCCAGAGACAGCCGGTGCAAACGGGCATCGCCCGCGAGCTTAATGGGACATCCCGCCAGCCGAGGTGGTCGAGTAGATATGTCTTCTCGCCCCCGTCGCTCATGCAGCGCGGGGGCTTTCTTTTTGGACATGCCCCCGTCACGTCCTTGTGGCGGACCGTGCCCGGAAAGAAATCGAGGAGGTGTAATTCATGCCCCAGCAGTACAAAATCGACAAGGTTGCAGAGATCGAGTCCCGTATCGCCGAGAACGCCGGTCTGTTCGTCGTCAACTACAACGGTCTGACGGTTAAGCAGGCTCAGGAGCTGCGTCATCAGCTTCGCGAGTGCGGCGCCGAGATGAAGGTCTACAAGAACAACCTGGTCAAGATCGCTCTCAAGAACCAGGAGCAGCCCGAGCTCGACGAGATCCTCGCCGGCCCCGTCGCTTATGTGTTCTACGAGACCGAGCCGGTCGAGGCCGCTAAGGCCCTTAAGGACTTCTCCGCTAAGTCCAAGGGCGTCCTTGAGATCAAGGGCGGTATCTCCGACGGCAAGGCCGTTTCCGCTGATGATGTTAAGGCTATCGCCGAGCTGCCCACCAAGGATCAGCTTCTCGGCCAGATCGCCGGTCTCATCTCCGGTTTCGCTCGCGACATCGCTGTCTGCGTCAACGGCGTTTCCTCTGGTCTCGCTCGTTCGATCCAGCAGGTCTCCGAGCAGAAGGCAGCCTAGTCGCTGTTTTCACCCGCGGCGGCAACGCCGCACCCCTGACGCATTCGCGTCGTGTTTTAACTGATCTCCGTGCACAGACACGGAAACCGAAAGGACTTAGAAATGGCTAAGCTTACCACCGATGAGATCATCGATGCTCTTAAGGAAATGACCCTTCTCGAGGCTTCCGAGCTCGTCAAGGCTATCGAGGACACCTTCGGCGTTTCCGCCGCTGCTCCTGCCGCTGTTGTCGCCGCTCCCGCTGCTGGCGCTGCTGAGGCCGAGGAGAAGACCGAGTTTGACGTCGTGCTCGAGGGCTTCGGCGACAACAAGATCCAGGTCATCAAGGCCGTCCGTGAGCTCACCAACCTTGGCCTGAAGGAGGCCAAGGAGGTCGTCGAGGGCGCTCCCAAGGCTGTTCTCGAGGGTGCCAAGAAGGAGGACGCCGAGGCTGCCAAGGAGAAGCTCGAGGCTGCTGGCGCTGCTGTCACCCTCAAGTAATCAGGCTTTCTCGCCAGATTTCTTTGCAGACGGGGTTCGCATTGCGAGCCCCGTCTTTTTTGTTTTGATCCCTCTATTTTGTTGGCTCGGCATGCAAATTGCTGCCGCTTGCGGTGCTTTGGGGTCGCTACCGTTGGGCGATAAAATTGCACCATTCGAGCAATAATTTGCGTTGACCTGCTGAAGAATGGCGCTTGCCTACATTAACGTTAATTAACGGCGGTAAGATAAACCAGTATCGCAATTTGGTCTGCGGCCGCCGTGCCGCACGCACAGGGCGCATCCTGCGCCTGCGAAAGGATCCCTGAATACTATGAAGGCAATCATCCCCGCCGCCGGTCTTGGCACGCGTTTTCTGCCTGGCACCAAGTGCACGCCCAAAGAGATGCTGCCGGTGCTCGACAAGCCAGTCATCCAGTACGTCGTCGAGGAGGCGCTCGACCCCGAGGAGGTCGACGACGCCATTATCGTCACCTCTCCCGGCAAGCCCGAGTTGCTGAGCTACTTCCAGCCCGATCGTTCGCTCGAGAACCTGCTGCGCGAGCGCGGCAAGGATGCTTATGCCGACGCCGTCGCCCATGCGGGCGGTATGCCGGTCGACTTCCGTTATCAGTACGAGCCCAAGGGCCTCGGCCATGCTATCCGCTCTGCTGCCGACGCCGTGGCAGGGGAGAACTTCCTGGTTCTTCTGGGCGACTACGTTGTGCCTAACCGCGACATCTGCGACAAGATGCTCGCCGTTTCCAAGGAGCACGGTGGCGCTTCGGTTATCGCTGTCGCTGCTTGCTCGCCCGAGGAAGTCAGCCGCTACGGCGTTATCGCCGGCGAGCGCGTCGGTTCGCTCGAGGGCGCCGAGGGCGTTGCCGATGCCGAGCCGGGCGCTGTCTGGCGCATCGGCGGTCTGGTCGAGAAGCCCGCTCCCGAGGCGGCTCCGTCCAACCTGTACATCGTCGGTCGTTACCTGCTGAGCCCGCTGGTCATGGACCTGCTCGCCGATCAGCAGGCCGGCAAGGGCGGCGAGATCCAGCTTACCGACGCCATGGCCCGCTCGCTCGACCGCGAGGCCATGTACGCTGTCGTCATCGATCCACTTTCGGGCTACGACACCGGTACCCCGTCTGGCTGGATGGCCACCAACGCCCTCATGGCCGCAAGCGACCCTCGCTTTGCCAGCGCCTTCTGGGACGCCATCGACGAGCGCGGCGGTTTGATGCGCAAATAAGCCTTCGGGCATCGACATTTACGGGTGCGGACTTCGGTCTGCACCCGTTTTTTATGCGAGCTACAGCTTAGCCCCGGAAAGTGCGACCCACAATTTGGCCGAATTCTGGGACGCGCTTTCCAGCTGAGGCCCCTAGCGGAAACTGCGACCCGGAATTTAGGCTCAGAATGGGATGTGCTTTCCCAAACAGGGCTCAACCGGAAACTGCGTCCCAGTTTGGGGCCTCAAAACGGGATGTAATTTCCGTCCGGCCAACCCTCGCTGCCATTCCGCCGTTCAGCGGCCAGCACCAGCAGGCTCGTTCACAGAAAATATATGAACAGGTGTTCGATGCACACCTATCTACCTGCGTATTTTCTGTCGAAAAACTTTGCTACTCCAAAAACTCAATCGCGTCAAGGCTTTTCTTGCCCAACGGTCGGTACCTGATAAACTATTAGGTTGCGATAACTGGCGAAGCCATGCCTCGCCAACCCACCGAGCATTTCCGTGAAGGAGGAAAAACCTGGTGACCTACGCATACACTGCCACTGAGCGCAAGCGCGTCAGCTTCGGGAAAATCCCGGAGGCCATGGAGCTCCCCAACCTTATCTCTGTTCAAAGGGAATCCTTTGAGCGTTTTAAGGACGAGGGCCTTCGTGAGGCGTTCAAGGAATCCAGCCCCATCCAGAGCCAGAACCATGTTCTCGAGGTTACCTTCGGCGAGCATCAGTTTGGCGACCCCGCGCACACCGTCGAGGAGTGCCGCGAGAAGGATATGACCTATCAGGCTCCGCTTCTGACCGACGTCCGTCTCACCAACAAGGAGACCGGCGAGATCAAGGAGCAGCTCGTCTTCATGGGCGACTTCCCCATGATGACCGATCAGGGCACCTTCATCATCAACGGTACAGAGCGTATCGTCGTCTCGCAGCTCGTCCGCTCCCCGGGCGTGTACTACAGCTCCGAGATGGATTCGGGCAAGCAAATCTACAAGGCCCAGATCATCCCGTCCCGCGGTGCCTGGCTTGAGTTTGAGGTCGACAAGCGCGACCAGCTCATGGTCTCCATCGACCGTAAGCGCAAGCAGAGCGCCACGATGTTCCTGCGCGCCCTTGGCATCGCCGTCACCAACGACGACATCATCGAGCTGCTCGGCAACTCCGATGTGATCAAGCGCACCCTGGAGCGCGACACCGCCCTTACCCGCGAGGACGCCCTCATCGAGATCTACCGTCGTCTGCGCCCGGGCGAGCCTCCCACCGTGGACGCTTCCCGCAGCCTGCTCGAGGGTTTGCTCTTCAACCCGCAGCGCTACGACCTGGCCCGCGTCGGTCGTTACAAGGTCAACAAGAAGCTCAACCTCACCACCGAGGAAGAGGTCACGGTGCTCACCGACGAGGATATCGTCGCGACGCTGCGCTACCTGCTGTCCCTCGCTGCTGGCGAGCAGGGCTTCAAGGTCGACGACATCGACCACTTTGGCAACCGCCGCATCCGCACCGTCGGCGAGCTCGTCGCCAACCAGTTCCGTATCGGCATGAGCCGTATGGAGCGCGTCGTCCGTGAGCGCATGAGCTCCCAGGACATCGACGAGATCACCCCGCAGTCGCTCATCAACATCCGCCCGATCGTGGCCTCCATCAAGGAGTTCTTCGGTTCCTCGCAGCTCTCGCAGTTCATGGACCAGGCGAACCCCCTGACCGGTCTGACCCACAAGCGCCGTCTGTCCGCACTCGGCCCTGGTGGTCTTGCCGGCCACAAGTCCGGCTCCAGCCGCCGCACCAACGTGCCGACGGCCGTCCGCGACGTTCACAACTCGCACTACAGCCGCATGTGCCCGATCGAGACCCCCGAAGGCCCCAACATCGGCCTGATCGGCTCGCTCGCCCTCTACGCCCGCGTCAACGAGTACGGCTTCATCGAGGCCCCGTTCCGTCGCGTCGAGAACGGCGTTGCCACCGACCAGATCGACTGGATGACCGCTGACGAGGAAGAGAAGCACGTCATCGCGCCGGCCAACACGCCGCTCGATCCCAAGACCAACGAGTTCATCACGACCGATGCCGAGGGCAAGATCGTCCGTCCGCACACCGTGATCGCCCGTACCCGCGACTTCGACGGCTCCTTCGGCGCTCCCGCCGACGTGCCTGTCGAGGACGTCGACTACATGGACGTCTCGCCGCGCCAGATGCTCTCCGTCGCAGCCACGCTGATCCCGTTCCTTGAGCACGACGACGCCAAGCGTACGCTGATGGGCGCTAACATGCAGCGTCAGGCCGTGCCGCTGGTTCACCCCGCCGCTCCCTATGTCGGTACCGGCATGGAGCGTCGCGCCGCTCTGGACTCCGGCGAGGTCACCCTGGCCAAGAATGCCGGCGAGGTCATCTTTGCCGACGCCGCCAAGATCATCGTCAAGCATGCCGGCGGCATGGACGAGTATCACCTGGCCAAGTACCAGCGCTCCAACCAGTCCACCTGCATCAACCACCGTCCGCTCGTGCGCGTCGGTGACACCGTTGAGCAGGGCGAGCCTCTGGCTGACGGTCCTTCGACCGATCACGGCGAGCTCGCACTGGGCCAGAACCTCACCGTGGCCTACATGCCGTGGGAAGGCTTTAACTACGAGGACGGTATCGTCGTGTCCGAGCGCCTGGTGGCCGAGGACCTGCTGACGACCATCAACATCACCCGTCACGAGATCGACGCCCGCGACACCAAGCTCGGCCCCGAGGAGATCACCCGCGAGATCCCGAACCTCTCCGAGGACATGCTTGCCAACCTCGACGAGGACGGCATCATCCGCATCGGCGCCGAGGTCGGCCCTGGCGACATCCTGGTCGGTAAGGTCACGCCTAAGGGCGAGAGCGCTCTGACCGCCGAGGAGCGCCTGCTGCGCGCCATCTTCGGTGCCAAGGCCCACGACGTTCGCGACACCTCCCTTAAGATGCCTCACGGCGCTTACGGCCGCGTCATCGACGTCGTCCGCTTTAGCCGCGAGAACGGCGACGACCTGGCTCCCGGCGTCAACGAGCAGGTGCGCGTCTACGTCGCCCAGCGTCGTAAGATCCAGCAGGGCGATAAGATCGCCGGCCGCCACGGCAACAAGGGTGTTATTTGTAACGTTCTGCCGGTCGAGGACATGCCCTACATGGCTGACGGTACCCCGATCGACGTTATCCTCAACCCGCTGGGCGTTCCTTCGCGTATGAACGTCGGCCAGCTGCTCGAGTGCCACCTTGGCTGGGCTGCTGCGTGTGGTTGGGATACCGAGCAGGCCGACTCCGACAAGTACGTCCCGGGTCCGTTCTTTACCGCCACGCCCGTCTTCGACGGCGCCAAGGAGGACGAGATCGCCGAGGTCATCCGTCGTGCCAACAAGAACATGCTCAACAAGGCCACCGCTGCCTTTGGCGATCACATGCGCCCCGAGTTTGTCACCCAGCTTGACGAGCGCGGCAAGACCCGTCTGTTCGACGGCCGCACTGGCGAGGAGTTCCGCGAGCCCATTACCGTGGGTACGTCCTACATCCTCAAGCTCGGCCACATGGTCGACGACAAGATCCACGCTCGTTCGACTGGCCCTTACAGCTTGGTTACCCAGCAGCCTCTGGGCGGCAAGGCCCAGTTCGGCGGCCAGCGCTTCGGCGAGATGGAAGTTTGGGCACTGTACGCATACGGTGCTTCCAACGTCCTGCAGGAGATCCTGACCGTCAAGTCCGACGATACCGTGGGCCGCGTCAAGACCTACGAGTCCATCGTCAAGGGCGAGAATGTTCCGGTCCCGGGTATCCCCGAGTCCTTCAAGGTTCTCGTCAAGGAGATCCGCTCCCTCGCACTGGACATCGAGCCCATGCACGATGCCGACGAGGACGCCTCCGCCCCTGTGACCGCCGAGGAGACCTCTGCTCTCGACGACCTGGCTGCGCTCGCCGGCGTTGACGCCGACGTCGAGGCCGAGGATGCCGAGACCGCCGAGGCGCCCGAGGCTGTCGCCGCCACGACCACTGATAAGGAGTAGTTGACTGTGGCAGATTTCGAAGCTACTGATTTTGACTCGGTAAAGATCTCCCTTGCCTCCGCCGACCAGATCCGTTCCTGGTCGCACGGCGAGGTCAAGAAGCCGGAGACCATCAACTACCGTACCCTCAAGCCCGAGAAGGACGGCCTGTTCTGCGAGAAGATCTTCGGTCCCGCCAAGGACTGGGAGTGCTCCTGCGGCAAGTACAAGGGCATCCGCTTTAAGGGCATCGTCTGCGAGCGCTGCGGCGTCGAGGTCACCTCGGCCAAGGTGCGTCGCGACCGCATGGGCCACATCGAGCTCGCCGCTCCCGTGTCCCACATCTGGTACTTCAAGAGCCCCACGAGCTTCCCGATGAGCCGTATGCTCGACATCAAGTCCAAGGACCTCGAGAAGGTTCTGTACTTTGCCAGCTACATCATCACCGAGGTTGACTATGAGGCCCGCGAGGCCGACGCCGACGACCTGCGCGAGGAGCTCGCCGCCGATCTGGAAGAGATTGATGCCGAGTGCGCCCGCCAGATCGAGTCCCTCAAGGAGCAGGGCGACCCCGAGAACTTTGACGAGTTCTCCGACGAGGAGCCGCTGACCCCCGAGGAGATCGCCTCTGGCATCGTCGACATTGAGGAAGAGTGCAAGGACGAGAAGCAGCTCCGCACGGACGCCTTCAACGCCTTCATGAAGCTCACCGAGCGCGACCTCATCTCCGATGAGCCGCTGTTCCGCGAGATGACCCGCTACTACTCCATGTACTTCAAGGGTGGCATGGGTGCCGAGGCCGTCCGCGACCTGCTCGCTGCCATCGACCTTCCTTCCGAGGCCGAGAAGCTCAAGGCCATCATCGCCGACGAGGACTCCCAGAAGCAGAAGCGCGAGAAGGCCGTCAAGCGCCTCGAGGTCGTTGACGCCTTCCTGAAGGGTGGCAACAGCCCCGCGAACATGATCCTGGACGTCATCCCGGTCATTCCGCCCGATCTGCGCCCGATGGTCCAGCTCGACGGCGGCCGCTTCGCTGCGTCTGACCTCAACGACCTGTACCGTCGCGTGATCAACCGTAACAACCGACTCAAGCGTCTGCTCGACCTGGACGCCCCTGCGATCATCGTGAACAACGAGAAGCGCATGCTCCAGGAGTCCGTGGACGCCCTGTTCGACAACGGCCGTCGTGGTCGCCCGGTCTCTGGCCGTGGCGGTCGCCCGCTCAAGTCGCTCGCCGAGGCCCTCAAGGGCAAGCAGGGTCGTTTCCGTCAGAACCTGCTGGGTAAGCGTGTCGACTACTCCGGCCGTTCGGTTATCGTTACCGACCCCAAGCTGCTGCTGCACCAGTGCGGTCTGCCCAAGACCATGGCGCTGGAGCTCTTCAAGCCCTTCGTCATGAAGCGCCTGGTCGAGCTTGGCAAGGTCGAGAACATCAAGGGCGCCAAGCGCGCTATCGACCGTGGTGCCACCTTTGTGTGGGACATCCTCGAAGAGGTCATCGACGGCCGCGTCGTGCTGCTCAACCGTGCACCGACTCTGCACCGTCTGTCCATCCAGGCCTTTGAGCCGGTGCTGGTCGAGGGCAAGGCTATCCACCTGCACCCGCTGGTCTGCTCGCCCTTCAACGCCGACTTCGACGGCGACCAGATGTCTGTCCACGTGCCGCTGTCCAGCCAGGCTCAGGCCGAGGCTCGCGTGCTCATGCTCTCTGCGAACAACCTGCGCTCGCCGGCATCCGGCAAGCCGGTCAACATCCCCTCGCAGGACATGATCATCGGCGTGTACTACCTGACCCAGGTCCGCGACGGTCTGCCGGGCGAGAACCACGTGTTCGCCAGCTTCGACGACGCGCTGCACGCCTATGACTGCCGCTCCGAGGTCGACATGCAGGCCAAGATTCAGGTCCGCGTGTCCGCTGCCGACGCCAATGTCATCAACGAGGACGGCACCCGTATCTTCCGCGTCAAAAACGGCAAGAACGAGTTTGTCGACTACGACGTCACCGGTAACAAGACCGCGCGCTTCGAGACCTCTATCGGCCGCATCATCTTCAACCGCCAGTGCCTGCCCGAAGACTACGAGTTCATGAACTACAAGATGGTCAAGGGCGACGTGGCCAAGCTGGTTGCGGACTGCTGCGATCGCTATCCCGAGGCCAAGGTCGGCCCGATCCTCGACGCCATCAAGTACTCCGGCTTCCACTACGCTACCCGCGCCGGCCTCACCATCTCGGTGTGGGACGCTCTCATCCCTGCCGAGAAGCAGGAGCTGCTCGATCGCGCTCAGGCCAACGTCGACCAGATCAACGAGTACTTCGAGGAGGGCTTCATCAACGAGACGGAGCGCCACATCGAAGTCGTTAACGAGTGGACCGCTTGTACCGATAAGGTCGCAGCGCTCATGCTCGACATGTTCGACGAGGAGAACCCGCTGTACATGATGGCCGACTCCGGCGCCCGTGGTTCTAAGACCCAGCTGCGTCAGCTCGGCGGCATGCGTGGCCTGATGGCGGACATGTCCGGCGAGACGATCGACCTTCCCATTAAGGCGAACTTCCGCGAGGGCCTGCTGCCGCTCGAGTACTTCATTTCGACCTACGGCGCCCGTAAGGGCCTGGTCGATACCGCATCCCACACCTCGGACTCTGGTTACCTGACCCGCCGTCTGGTCGACGTGGCCCAGGACGTCATCGTCCGCGAGGAGGACTGCGGTACGCACGAGGGCGTCACCTACAACCTCATCATCCCCGGCACCACCGACCTCAACACCGACCTCGTCGGCCGTTGCTTCATTGAGGACGTCGTGGCTCCCGATGGCACCGTGCTCTTTGAGCAGGACGGCTACATCGAGAAGGTCGCTGACATCCAGAAGATGGTCGATGCCGGCCTTAAGAAGGTCAAGCTTCGCGCGCTGCTCACCTGCCGCTCCAAGTACGGCGTGTGCCAGAAGTGCTACGGCTGGGATCTTTCCACCCGTCGTCCGGTCGCCATCGGTACTGCCGTCGGCATTATTGCCGCCCAGTCCATCGGCGAGCCCGGTACGCAGCTTACGATGCGTACCATTCACTCCGGCGGCGTCGCTGGCGTCGACGATATTACGCAGGGTCTGCCTACGGTCAGCCGTATGTTCGATATCGTCGGCAACGTCAACGAGAAGATTCTGGGTCGCGAGGCCGAGCTGGCTCCGTACTCCGGTCACCTCTCGATTAAGCCCGAGAAGTCCGAGTACGTGCTGACGCTCACCGACTCCGAGGATCACACCCGTGTCCTCGATGAGCGCCGCGTTCCCGCTTCGGTGCGCTTCATGCCCGAGATCGAGGACGGCTGCGAGGTTCGCGCCGGCGACCAGATCACCAAGGGCTTCGTCAACTTCCGCAACCTGCGCAAGCTGACCGACATCGAGTCGACGATGCACACCTTCGTCGAGAGCGTCAAGGACGTCTACACCAGCCAGGGCGTCGACCTGAACGACAAGCACATCGAGGTGCTCGCACGTCAGATGCTGCGTCGCGTTCAGATCACCAACCCCGGTGACTCCAAGTACCTGCTTGGTCAGTACGTCGACCGCTACGAGTTCGCCGACGAGGTCGAGCGCGTTGCCCGTCTGGGCGGTCAGGCTCCCGTGGCCGAGCCCGTCATCCTGGGTACGCTCAAGGTCGCGTCCAACATCGACTCCTGGCTGTCGAGCGCTTCGTTCATCCGTACCGCTGGTGTCCTTACCGAGGCTGCCATCGAGGGCAAGGTCGACCACCTGCTCGACCTTAAGTCCAACGTCATCGTCGGTAAGAAGATCCCGGCTGGTACCGGCCTCAAGCCGTACGCCAACGCCAAGCTGACGTATCGCACGGCCGACGGCTACGTGGACATCGACGGCCCGGCTTCGCCCAACGCCAAGTCGCTGCCCGAGTGGGCTCCTGTGGAGCTCAAGGACCTGGACGAGCAGCTCCCGCAGCAGCTCGACTGGGCCGGCTACGACGAGTTCGGTGGTGCTGACGGTTCGTTCACCCGCAACGGCCACACCATCTCCGCCGAGAAGGCTCGTCTGTACCTGTTCGACGATCTGGGCGTGTCGCAGCGCTGGACCAACAAGTTCAGCGAGGTTGGCATCGAGACGGTCGGCGACCTGGTTGGCAAGTCCGAGGAGGATCTGCTGCGCATCGATGGCATCGGCGTCAAGGCGATCGAGGAGCTCCGTGACGGCCTGGAGGCCCACGATCTGCTCTACATCCTCGAGAACAACGACGACGTTGCCGACGAGGAAGACCTCTCGCAGCTGCTGCAGATGGTCTTTAGCCCCGACGGTCCGGACGATATCCTGCTGGGTACCTCCGCTCCGACGCATCACGCCGACGCCGACGAGGAGCTCCTGGGCGCCCCGATCGACGACAAGAAGGCTCCCGCCAACGGCGCGATCAACGAGGACATGGCTTCCCTCGACGAGCTGCTCAACCAGCTCGTGGACACCGACGACGCCGAAGAGGCCAAGGACAACGACGAGGAGTAATTTCCTAGTACGTTAACCGCCCTTCCAAAGACCCGCTTCCCAACAGGGGAGCGGGTCTTTTTTGATGAGGAACGTTGCCCCGACGAGTACGTCGGATTCCCGGAACGGGCCGCCCGCTGTTTAAGTTTGTCGCGAGTTCCGCACGCAAAGGAAAGCACTTAATGTGCTTTCCGTCTTGCGCAGGACTGTAGAGCAGCAAACTTAAACAGCGGGCGGCCCGTTCCGGGAATCTGCCCCCCGCGCACAGAAGGGGATTCCTTTTGCCAAAAAGGGACAGGTTTATTTTGGTAGGTTTTTCCTGCTTGGATTTGAAACATTTCGTTCGGCCAAAGCGTATCTATGGTGAGGACCTCATCAAGAACCATCAGCGTCACCGGGAGGTGATTATGGAAGAACAAGCTTTTAGACAGGCGGTCGAGGATCACCGAGATGTCGTGTTCCGAATCGCCTTGACGTATCTGCGTGATCGCGCTGACGCCGACGATGTCGCTCAAGACGTCTTTCTTAAGTTGCTCAAAAGCGACGCGCAATTTGAAAACTGGGAGCATCTTCGTCGATGGCTTATCCGGGTCACGATCAATGAATGTAAATCTCTCTTTCGAAAGCCGTGGAGGCGCGTGGAGGATATTGAGAATCTGGCCGATTCGCTTTCGACGGCGCAGGAGGAGACCAAGGCGGTCCTGTCAGACGTTATGCGACTTCCGGAGCGATTCCGTATTCCTATCGTGCTCTATTACTATCTGGGCTTCTCGACTTCAGAAATTGCCGAGTTACTGCATGTGCCAGCCGCGACCGTTCGAACGCGTTTAGCTCGCGGCAGATCGAAGCTCAAGTTCATCCTAGAGGAGGGCGACCGTGAAATCCAACCAGATCAAGCAGGCCTTCGAGTCCGTCCAAGCCGATAGCGATCTTGCTGACCGTGTTCTTTATGCCGCTGCTGGCGAGCCGCTTCGCCGAAAGGGTCACGCGAAGCCTCTGTATGTTGCCGTAATCGGATGTCTTGCCGGAGTGCTGGCGACCGGAGGGGTCGCCTACGCTGTTGTCAATTCCAGTTATTTTGCCTCTGCCTGGGGAAACCATGGCAACGGAGAGTCCGTTACCTGGACAAATGGCGGCTCGTCGGGGACGAAATATACCTACACCAGAGAGTTTGGTGATGGTATCGCGCCCCAAAGCCTGGAGGGTGCAGTCCAGAAGGTCAATCTGTCCGTCGATGGCAACGGCTATACGCTCGACATTCATGAGATGGCAATCGACGAGAACGGTTGCGGTGCTGTGACGTTTACATTGTCCAATCCGAATGGCGTTAACTACTACAAGCCGGCGGCAGAGCTTGGCGAACTTGTTCTCTATGGTGAAGAAGAAGGGGGCGTCAGTACACCCAGCATGAACTTCGGCGAGGAATGGGCTGATACACGCTGCACCATTGATAAAGACACATCAAGCGACGCGGTCATTAACGGCACGATGTACTTTGCATCTTGGAATCGCGATCGAGATTTACGACATGCGGTCACCTGGAATATCAGTTGGACGGAGGGCAAAGGTGAGGATGCGAAGGTGATCGAGGTATCGACGCCAGAGTTTAACGTCGGAGCGCACGTCGATACAAAAGAACTCCGCTCCGATGACTCGCCTCTCGAGATCAGTCCGTTTTCCATCCAGACGCACATCGATGATCTGGGCTATGAAGCAGTTGATCATAAACTGACCGTCACCTACAAGGATGGGTCAGAGCAGATTATCGAAGATGACGACGCAGGGGCGTACAATTTCTATGTTTCGATGGGACGCAATAGCGGAGAGAACATTTGGGTGCCAACGAAGTTGATTGATGTCGACCAAGTGGTTTCAGTAACGCTCGAAGGCACACGCTGCACTTCAACAGGGGGCGCCGAAACGTCGGAACCCTTTACCATCGTCTATTCGTAAGATTTGGGGCCGCTTTCTACTAGGGGAAGCGGCCTTCTTTGCGGTAAATGGGCGGTTAGACCGCACGATATTCGCCTGCATTCCTGAAGTATGCGGCAAAATCTTGATGGGTCGACCACACCGTATATGCTCAAGCGCTCTACCTGCGGGTTTATTATCGCAAAACCCCGGTGCGCTCGGCGGGTCCAGAATTTGCCGCATACTTCCGAAAGCGCCGCCGATTTCCATGCGACAGGTGAGAGCAGATCACCGTTGGAGCGCGACGTTTCCCCAGATAAAACCGACCAAAATAAACCTGTCCCTTTTTGGCAGGTAACGTTGCCCCGACGAGCACGTCGGATCCCCGGCCCGGGCGGCACAGGGGTTAAGTTTGTCGCGAGTTCCGCACGAGCCGGAGGCCACTTAATGTGGCCTCCGTGCGAGCCAGGACTGTAGAGCAGCAAACTTAACCCCTGTGCCGCCCGGCCCGGGGATCCGCCCCCGCGCACAGGAGGGGATTCCTTTTGTGTAGGCTTTGCGGAAATGTGCCAATTTTGGGATACGCCCGGCGGCGTGGTCTGTTGACGGCACAGCTAACGGCACGTATCCTATCGAACTGCGTGTTTCGTAGGGGGATGCTGACCCCTCGATTCAAGCCGTTGCACTTTACAGAAAGCTGGAATCATTCGAGAAGGAGTACGCTTTGCCTACTATTAACCAGCTGGTTCGCCAGGGCCGTCGTTCCGTGCCCAAGAAGTCCAAGAACGCTGCTCTGCAGCACAACTCCCAGAAGCGCGGCGTGTGCACCCGCGTCTTCACCACGAGCCCCAAGAAGCCGAACTCGGCTCTTCGTAAGGTTGCCCGTGTTCGCCTCGTCAACGGCATCGAAGTTACTGCTTACATCCCGGGTGAGGGCCACAACCTGCAGGAGCACTCCATCGTGCTCGTCCGCGGCGGTCGTGTCCGTGACCTCCCTGGTGTCCGTTATCACGTCATCCGTGGCGCCTACGACGCTGCTCCGGTCCAGAACCGTATGCAGGCCCGTTCCAAGTACGGTGCTAAGCGCCCCAAGGCTAAATAAGCCAGATAACGTTTTGATACTTTCGCCGTGTGCCGCCTAAGCGCCGCACGGTAGACACTTAAGGAGATTTCACATGCCGCGTCGTGCAGCAGCTAATCGTCGTGAGGTTCAGCCTGACGCCGTTTACAACAACCGCCTGGTGACTCAGCTCATCAACAAGGTCCTTCTTGACGGCAAGAAGGCCACCGCTGAGCGCATCGTTTACACCGCTTTCGAGATCGTTGCCGAGAAGTCTGAGGGTGGCGACGCTCTCGCTACCTTCAAGAAGGCTATGGACAACGTCAAGCCCACGCTCGAGGTTAAGCCCAAGCGTGTCGGCGGCGCTACCTATCAGGTCCCGATGGAGGTCAACTCCCGTCGTTCCACCGCTCTGGGTATCCGCTGGATCGTCAACTTCTCCCGCGCTCGCAAGGAGAAGACCATGGCCGAGCGTCTCGCCAACGAGATCCTCGACGCCTCCAACGGCCTGGGCGCTTCCGTCAAGAAGCGTGAGGACGTCTTCAAGATGGCCGAGGCCAACCGCGCGTTCTCTCACTATCGTTGGTAAGTTAAGGTAAGGAACTAACATGGCTAAGCCTAAGTACAAGCTTTCCGATACCCGTAACATCGGCATCATGGCCCACATCGATGCCGGTAAGACCACCACGACCGAGCGTATTCTTTACTACACCGGTAAGACCCACAAGATCGGTGAGGTCCATGAGGGCGCTGCCACCATGGACTGGATGGTTCAGGAGCAGGAGCGCGGCGTAACCATTACCTCCGCTGCTACCACCTGCTTCTGGAACAAGGACGGCAAGGACTACCGCATCCAGATCATCGACACCCCGGGCCACGTTGACTTCACCGCCGAGGTCGAGCGCTGCCTGCGCGTCCTCGATGGCGCTGTCGCCGTCTTCGACGCCGTTGCCGGCGTTCAGCCCCAGTCTGAGACCGTTTGGCGTCAGGCTTCTACCTTCAACGTTCCCCGCATCGCCTTCATCAACAAGTATGACCGCGTGGGCGCTGACTTCTTCAACGCTATCGAGACCATGAAGGATCGTCTCGACGCTAACGCCGTGGCCGCTCAGGTCCCGATGGGCGCCGAGGACAACTTCTGGGGCGTCATCGACCTGGTCACCATGACTGCATGGGACTTCAAGGCCGACGAGAAGGGCATGACCTACCCCGAGCCGATGGACGAGATCCCGGCTGAGTTCGCCGACATCGCTGCCACCAAGCGCGAGGAGCTCCTCGACGCTGCTGCCAGCTTTGACGACGAGCTCATGGAGAAGATCCTTATGGAGGAGGACTTCACCGTCGAGGAGCTCAAGGCTGCTCTGCGTAAGGGCGTTCTGGCCAACGAGCTCAACCTCGTCTTCGTGGGCTCCGCCTACAAGAACAAGGGCGTCCAGGAGCTGCTCGACGCTGTCGTCGACTACCTGCCCAGCCCGCTCGACGTTGAGGCCGTCACCGGTACCGATCCGGACACCGGCGAGGAGATCCAGCGTCATCCTTCCTTCGACGAGCCCTTCTCCGGCCTGGTCTTCAAGATCATGACCGACCCGTTCGTCGGTAAGCTCACCTACGTCCGCGTTTACTCCGGCCGCGCCGAGTCCGGCTCCTACGTTGTCAACGCTTCCAACGGTCAGCGCGAGCGCCTCGGCCGAATCCTCGAGATGAACGCCGCCGAGCGTATCGACCGTGACGACGCTGCCGCCGGCGACATCGTCGCTTGCGTCGGATTCAAGAACTCCACCACCGGTGACACCCTGTGCGCCGAGGGCAAGGAGATCGTCCTCGAGAAGATCGAGTTCGCTAAGCCCGTTATCGACGTTGCCATCGAGCCCAAGACCAAGGCCGAGCAGGACAAGATGTCCCTGGCTCTGACCAAGCTCGCCGAGGAGGACCCGACCTTCCAGGTGTCCACCAACCACGAGACCGGCCAGACCATCATCGCCGGCATGGGCGAGCTGCACCTCGAGATCATCGTCGACCGTCTGCTCCGCGAGTTCAAGGTTGACGCTAACGTTGGTAAGCCCCAGGTTGCCTACCGCGAGACCGCTGGTCACGACGTCGAGAAGGCTGAGGGCAAGTTCGTCCGTCAGTCCGGTGGTCGCGGTCAGTACGGCCACGCCGTCATCAAGCTCGAGAAGATGGAGGAGGGCTTCGGCTACGAGTTCGTCAACGCTATCGTCGGCGGCGTCGTGCCCAAGGAGTACATCCCGTCCATCGACAAGGGCATCCAGGAGGCCCTGAACACCGGTGTTATCGCCGGCTTCCCGGTCCTCGACGTTAAGGTCACCCTGTTCGACGGTTCTTACCACGAGGTCGACTCCTCCGAGGCCGCCTTTAAGATCGCCGGTTCCATGGCTATCAAGGACGCCCTCAAGAAGTCCGACCCGCAGCTGCTCGAGCCGATCATGGCTGTCGAGGTCGAGACCCCCGAGCAGTACATGGGCGACGTTATGGGCAACCTCTCCGGTCGCCGCGGCAAGATCGAGGGCATGGAGGATCGCAAGAACAGCAAGCTCATCCGTGCCAAGGTGCCGCTGGGCGAGATGTTCGGTTACGCTACCGACCTTCGCTCCCAGACCCAGGGCCGTGCATCCTACACGATGCAGTTCGACTCTTATGAGCCCGCGCCCAAGTCCATCGTGGACGAGGTCATGAGCAAGAACGCCTAAGTTCGAGCTCCCTGTTACGTAATCCGCGAGAGCATCTCTCGCACTCTTTGGAGGTTTAAGTTGGCTACCCAGAAGATCCGCATTCGCCTCAAGGGCTATGATCACGAGGTCGTCGATCAGTCCGCGAAGCTCATCGTCGAGACCGCTCAGAAGACCGGCGCTCGCGTTTCCGGTCCTGTCCCCCTGCCCACCGAGCGCAACCTGTACACGGTTATCCGCTCGCCGCACGTGAACAAGGACTCCCGTGAGCAGTTCGAGATGCGCACCCACAAGCGCCTCATCGACATCCTCGACCCCACCTCGGGCACCGTTGATTCGCTTATGCGTCTCGACCTCCCCGCTGGCGTCGACATCGACATCAAGCTCTAAGCGATATCGCTCATAGCTTAAAGGGCCCCGCTGCCGTTACGGTAGCGGGGCCCTTTTGTTTTGCATGATGGGTTTGGATCGCCGGGTAAGGCTGCCGAGCGGCTGGCTGTGGCGACCTACTCACTCAAGGGGCGCAATGACGCTTCCTCAAAATGGAAGGATCGCACGCCGTCCTCCGTTTCGATGCACGCACGACCAAAGCCATCGACCGTTTTAAAGATGCCTCGCGCCAGCTCGTCACCGGCAGGGGAGCGGGCGATAACGTGCTTTCCAATCCAATTGAGGTGAGCGACATATTCGCCGTGGACGGGCGCGAGCGGTCCGGTGTTTTCTTCCATGGCGTTGAGGCGTTCTGCCCAGGCATCTATAGCGTCTATAACTGCGTGATAGACCTCATCGAGGAGCATGTCGACAGCTGGAACGTTCTCGTTAAGGTTCGAGAGACCGATTGCCGGCAGGCCGCCATCGGGCACCTCTTGGGGCGCATAGTTCACATTGACACCAATGCCACAGACGGCGAAAGGTTTGCCTTCGTTATCGCGTGCGGCCTCGACCAGAATGCCGCCGAGTTTGCGTCCACGCGCGACCAGGTCGTTGGGCCATTTGAGGCCAATCTCGTTTGCAAGACCCTGTTTTTCGAGCGCCTCGAGCACCGCTAGGCCGCTGACGGCAGCAAGACCAGAGTACTTCGCAGGATTAACGCATGGACGCAGGACAATCGAAAGCAATAGGTTGCCGGCGGTTGAATCCCACTTGTGGCCGCGCCGGCCGCGTCCTGCTGTCTGAGCCCGGGCGGCAAGTCCTGTGCCGTGCGGCGCTCCCTGTTTTCCTGCTTCGAGCAGGTCATCGTTGGTCGATCCGGTTACGTCGACTATCGTTAATTTGGCATCCATAACGGCTGCTACCTCCTTAATGAATAAGTGAATAACGCAATGGTGTCGAGAGAGACACAATGTGAAGCCTTTGTCGCATTTGGACAATTTAATGTTAACACGTTAACAACGACTGAAATGCGCTATCCTCTCTTGGTCGATGTAAACACGTCAACAACTCAAAGGAGGTTAGTGATGGGTTTCACGATTCTTGGAACAGGCTCGGCGCTTCCTAAGCGCAGTGTTTCCAATGACGAGCTGTCCGAGTTCCTCGATACCTCGGATGAGTGGATTTTTACCCGCACAGGTATTAAGAGTCGCCACGTCTGCACCACCGAGTCACTTGACGACCTTGCCGTAGCGGCGAGCGAGCGGGCACTTCAGGTGTCCGGAATCGACGCGAGCCAGTTGGATCTGATCGTCTGCTCGACGACGACGGGTGACCACCTTGTTCCCGCCGAGGCGTGTGCCGTTGCTGAGCGACTGGGCGCGACGTGCCCTGCCTTCGATGTCTCGGCTGCCTGCGCCGGCTTCGTATTTGCGCTCGATGTTGCCGAGGGCTATATCGCCCGAGGACGAGCCAAGCATGTGCTTGTCGTTGCCGCCGAGCAGATGACGCGCGCGCTCGACTGGACCGACCGCGCCACCTGTGTGCTCTTTGGCGATGGGGCAGGCGCCGCGGTGATTGAGGCTGGGGGAGACAGCCCCCTTGCCGTTGAGCTTTCGACGGCGCCCGACGTCGAGACGTTGTGCGTTCCCGGTCTGGTCGGCACCTCGCCGTTTAAGGCCTCCGCAGATAGCGAGAGCGTGCTGTCCATGAATGGCCGCCGCGTGTTCAAGTTCGGCGTCAACGCGATTTGCGACACGGTCCATAAGCTTGCGAGCGATGCGGGCATTTCGGTCGAGGACATCGACCATTTTGTATTCCATCAGGCTAACGAACGAATCCTGAGTCAGGCGGTCAAGCGCCTCGGTGTGCCAGACAAGCGCGTGGTTCGAACGCTGCGCGAGACCGGCAACATTTCGAGCGCATGCATTCCGCTTGCCCTCGACCGGCTGGCAAACGCCGGTGCACTTCACACGGGCGACACCATCGCCCTCGTTGGATTTGGCGCCGGTCTGGATATAGGTGGCTATCTACTTCGTTGGAAGTAGTCGCACATAGGAAATAAAAACGCCCCTAGGGCACAAACAAAGGAGAACTACCATGGCAGATCAGAAGACCTTCGAGCGCGTTTGCGATGTTATCCGCGAGACCGCCGGTCTTGACGACGTCGAGATGAAGCCCGAGTCCACGCTCGAGGAGATTGGTCTCGACAGTCTGGGCACCGTCGAGATCCTCGTCGCCGTTGAGGACGAGTTTGGCATCCAGCTCGATACCGAGGAGAACCCCAAGACGGTCGGCGAGTTCGCCGATACGGTCGAGGCGGCATTGGAGAAGTAGAGATGCTCAAGACTCCTCTCTGCGATCTGATCGGCATCGAAAAGCCCGTGTTCCAGGGCGGTATGGCCTGGATCGCCGACGCCTCGCTGGCGTCCGCAGTGTCCGAGGCGGGCGGCTTAGGGATTATCGCGGCCATGAACGCCGACGCCAACTGGCTGCGCGACCAGATTCATGAGCTGCGCGCCAGGACGGATAAGCCCTTTGGCGTCAACGTCATGCTCATGAGCCCGTTTGCCGACGAGGTCGCGCGGGTCGTGATTGACGAACGGGTGCCGGTCGTCGTGACGGGTGCCGGCAATCCCACCAAGTACATGAAGGCGTGGAACGAGGCGGGCATCAAGGTCATCCCGGTCGTTGCCTCGGTGGCGCTGGCGCGTCTCGTGGCGCGTCGTGGAGCCACTGCCGTGGTTGCCGAGGGTACCGAATCAGGCGGCCATATTGGCGAGACCTCGACGATGGCACTGGTGCCACAGGTTGTCGATGCGGTCGATATTCCCGTGGTTGCGGCTGGCGGTATCGCCGATGGCCGCGGCGTGGCGGCCGCCTTTATGCTGGGCGCCGCCGGCGTGCAGGTGGGTACGCGCTTTCTGATCGCAGATGAGTGCACCGTATCGGAGCAGTACAAGGAGATGGTCCTGAAGGCCAACGACACCTCGACGCGTGCGACCGGCCGCTCGACGGGACACCCGGTGCGTGCCCTCAAGAGCCCCTTCACTAACGCCTACGCCAAGAGCGAGGCGGCGGGCGTAAGCGTCGAGGAGCTCGGGGCCATGGGCACGGGCGCCCTTCGCAAGGCCGCCAAGGACGGCAATTACGAAGAGGGCTCGTTTTTGTGTGGACAGATTGCCGGCATGGTCAACGAGCGCCAAAGTGCACGTGAAATCGTTGACGACCTGGTCGATGGCGCCGAGCACGTCCTGAAGGGTGCGTGCGCATGGGTGGCGTAGCGTTTCTGTTTGCCGGCCAGGGCGCCCAGCACCACGCGATGGGCGTCGACCTGATCGAGGCATCGCCGGCGGCCGCCGAGGTGTTCGCCATTGTCGACGAGGTGCGCCCGGGGACCAGTGAGCAGTGCCGAAGCGCCTCCAAGGAGGAACTCTCGCAGACCGAGAACACGCAGCCGTGCGTGTTCGTTCACGATCTGGCAGCGGCTGTCGCCCTGCGTGAGCGCGGCGTGGTACCTGCCGCCTGTGCGGGTTTTTCGCTTGGCGAGGTCGCCGCGCTCACCTTTGCGGGGGCGTTCGATACGCGAGCGGGCTTTGAGCTCGTGTGCGAGCGCGCGGCGCTGATGGCCGCGGCTGCCGAGCGCCATCCGGGCGGCATGCGCGCCGTCATCAAGCTCGATGCGGCGCAAGTCGAGAACCTGGCAAAACAGGCCGGCGAGGACTGCTGGCCGGTCAACTACAACAGTCCGCAGCAGACGGTTGTTGCCGGAGCGCCCGAGGCGCTGCAGGAGCTCGACGTCCTAGTAAAAGAGGCTGGCGGCCGCGCTATGAAAGTCGCGGTGTCGGGCGCATTTCATAGCCCCTATATGGCCGAGGCGACTGAGGGGCTGGCGACGTATATCCAAGCCGGCCACGCGCCGTCACCGCTGCTGATTCCGGTCATGGCAAACATGACGGCGGCGCCCTATCCGGCGGACCCGCGAGCGGCATCGGATGTCTTGGCCAATCAGGTGAGTCATGCCGTTCGTTGGGTCGACACGCTGCATGCTCTGCAGAATCAGGGCATCGACACGTTTATTGAGGTCGGCCCTGGCAAAACGCTGTCGGGCCTGGCCAAGCGTACGCTGAGCGACGTTCGCGTGTATTCGTGCGAAACGGCCGAGCAGGTCGCAGCTATTGCCGACGAGCTCGCATAGTCCACAGGGCTGTAACCCGAAAGGAATGACATGGGCAACTTGAACAACGGCGCGCTCGAGCGCAACGACTCACGTCGTGTGGCACTGGTCACGGGCGGCTCGCGGGGTATCGGCCGCGCCTGCGCTGTCGGTCTGGCGGAGGACGGCTTTGATATCGCCGTCGTCTATGCCGGCAGCGTCGATGCGGCGCGCAAGACGTGCGAAGCCTGTGAGGCGGTTGGCGCCACGGCACGCGCATATCAATGCGACGTGGCCGATCCCGCTGCTGTCAACGCGTGCGTGGAAGCGGTCCTCAACGACTTTGGTTCCATTTGGGCGCTCGTCAACAACGCCGGCATCACCCGCGATGGCCTGCTCATGCGCATGGGCGATGACGCATTCGATCGCGTGCTCGATGTCAATCTCAAGGGAACATTCAATATGACGCGCGCGCTCACCAAGACCTTTATGCGCCAGCGCGGCGGTTGCGTCGTCAACATGAGCTCGGTCGTGGGCCTGATGGGCAATGCCGGACAAGCCAACTACGCTGCTTCCAAGGCGGGCGTGATAGGGCTTACCAAGGCGGTGGCGCGCGAGCTTGCGCCTCGTGGCGTACGAGCGAACGCGGTCGCTCCCGGGTTTGTCGAGACAGATATGACGGCAAAGCTCTCGGAGAAGGTGCGTACGGCAACCGAGGAACAGATTCCCCTTAAGCGCATGGCACGTCCCGAGGAAGTGGCCGGCGTGGTGCGCTTTCTGGCGAGCGATGCGGCTTCCTACATTACGGGCGAGGTTGTACGCGTCGACGGCGGAATGGCGATGTAGAAACCAGGGCCGAAGAACGGCTTGGATGAGGAGACCATGATGGAACAGAGAGTTGCAATCACCGGCATAGGTGCCGTATCGCCGCTCGGCAACACGGCGCTTGCCATTTGGGCGGCTATGTGCGCCGGCACGTGCGGTATCGGCCCGATTACGCACTTCGATACGGATGCGTTTGCTGTCAAGGTGGCGGCCGAGGTCAAGGGCTTTGACGGCAACGAGTACTTTGGTAAGCACGATGCCAAGCACCTCGACCCCTGCGTTCAGTTTGCGATGGCGGCTTCGGACGAGGCCATGCACGATGCGGGCCTTGATGTCGAAGGCGCCATCGATCGCGAGCGCCTGGGCGTCTACGTGGGTTCAGGCGTGGGCGGCATGCAGACACTCGTCGACAACGTCCACACGATTGCCGATCGAGGGCCTCGCCGTGCATCACCCTATATGATTGCGATGATGATCCCCAACATGGCTTCGGGCAACATCGCGATTCGCCATAAGGCAAAGGGCCCGACCCTACCCGTCGTGACTGCCTGCGCGACTTCTGCCCATGCGGTGGGTGAGGCGTTCCGCGCCATCAAGCACGGCTATGCCGACGCGATCCTCGCGGGCGGCGCCGAGGCCGCAATTATCCCCGATGCCGTTGCGGGCTTTACGTCCTGCCGCGCATTGACCACCAACCCCGATCCCGCGACGGCCTGCCGTCCGTTCGATGCAGACCGCGACGGCTTTGTGATGGGCGAGGGCGCCTGCGTGCTCGTGCTCGAGAGCATAGAACATGCGCAGGCGCGCGGTGCGCACATTTACGCCGAGGTCGTGGGCTACGGCAACACCGATGATGCCTATCACATCACGAGCCCCGATCCCGAGGCTGCCGGCATTGCCCGTGCGATATCGCTGGCGGTGGCCGAGGGCGACGTTAAGCCTTCCGAGGGCCTCTACATCAATGCCCACGGCACATCGACCAAGCTCAACGATTCGTCCGAGACGGCGGGCATTAAGCGTGCGCTCGGCGAGGACGCGGCGCGCGCCGCGCACGTCTCGTCGACTAAGTCGATGACCGGCCACATGATCGGCGCCACGGGTGCCATCGAGGTCATGGCCTGCGCCATGGCGCTCGAGCAGGGCGTGGTGCCGCCGACCATTAACTACCACACGCCCGATCCCGCCTGCGATCTTGACTACACGCCTAATCGCGCGGTTCGCGTCGACCTTACCTGGGCGCTTTCGACCAACCTGGGCTTTGGCGGGCACAATGCCGCCATCGCGCTGCGTAGATATACGAGGAGCTAGAGCATGGATTCCAAAAGACTTGCCGAGATGGCCGATGTTATGGAGGACCGCGGCCTCACGCGCGTACGCGTTGAGGAGCCCGATGGCACCGCGGTCGAACTCGAGCGCGCGAGCGCCGCGCAGCCGGTTGCCGTGCCCATGCCTATGCCGGGTGCCGTGACTGCTCCGGCGGTGGCTCCTGTCGCCATGCCTGCCGCCGCACCGGAGCCCGCCGCGCAGGCGCCTGCCGCCGCACCGGAGCCCAAGGGCACCGAGGTGACCGCTCCCATGGTCGGCGTTTTCTATGCTGCCCCGGCGCCGGGCGACGAGCCGTTTGTGCACGTGGGCTCCAAGGTCAAGGCCGGTGAGACCCTCTGCATCATCGAGGCCATGAAGGTTCTCAACGAGGTGACGGCCGAGGCAGACGGCGAGGTGCTCGAGATCTGCGTGGCCGACGGCGACCTCGTGGAGTTCGGCAGTTGCCTTATGAGGATCGGATAGGTGATGTCCATGAACAAAGAAGAGCTCAAGAAGCTGTTGCCGCATCGCGAGCCGATGCTTTTGCTCGACGAAGCCGAGCTGGTGGGCGACGAGGCCCACGGCAAGATCACGATTACGGGTGACGAGTACTTTTTGCAGGGGCATTTTCCGGGAAACCCGGTAGTCCCCGGCGTGATTCAGTGCGAGATGCTCGCCCAAAACTGTTGCGTGCTGCTGATGGGCGACGAGGAGGCGCGCGGCGCGACGCCGTTCTATACGAGCCTCGATAAGGTGCGCTTTAAGCGTCCGGTGCGCCCGGGCGACACGGTTGATCTGGTGTGCAACATCACGCGTGCGCGCGGGCCGTTCCGCTTTGCGACGGGTACTGCGAGCGTCAACGGTGAGGTTTGCTGCCGCGCCGATATGTCTTTTGCACTCATGCACGAAAGTTAAGGAAGGCTCATGTTCGACAAAGTGCTCATCGCCAACCGCGGCGAAGTCGCGGTCCGTGTTATCCGTGCGTGCCGCGATATGGGCATCAAGACCGTCGCCGTTTATTCCACGGCCGATGCGGACGCGCTGCACGTGCAGCTTGCCGACGAGGCGTATTGCATCGGTGGCCCGCGTCTTGCCGAGAGCTACCTCAACGACGATGCCGTGCTCACCTGTGCCGTAAAGTCGGGCGCCAAGGCAATTCATCCCGGCTATGGCTTTTTCTCCGAGAAGGCGAGCTTCGTGCGCGACTGCGACAAGTATGGCCTGACGTTTGTCGGTCCTTCGGCCGAGGTCATCGACAGCATGGGCGACAAGGACGCCGCACGTCGAACGGCTGCCGCGGCGGGCGTGCCCATCGTGCCGGGCTGCGATTTGCTCAAAAGTCCCGAGGAGGCAACAGCCGAGGCCGAGCGCATCGGCTGTCCCGTGCTCATCAAGGCGCGCGCAGGCGGTGGCGGCCGCGGTATTCGCAAGGTCGAGCGCGTGGAAGATGCGGCAAAGGCGTTCATCGAGGCGCGTGCCGAGGGCGAGGCCGTCTTTGGCGACGGCGAGTGCTACATGGAGAAGTTCGTCGCGCCGGCGCACCATGTCGAGGTGCAGATTATGGCCGATAAGCAGGGCCATGTGTTTTCGCTCGGCGAGCGCGAGTGCTCGGTTCAGCGTCGCAACCAAAAGCTGATCGAGGAGAGCCCCGCGCCGTGCCTCGACGGACGCGACGACATTCGTGCTCGCATGCACAAGGCAGCGCGTGACCTGGCTCGTGCCGTCGGCTACGAAGGAGCCGGTACCATCGAGTTCCTGTATTCGGACGACGGCAGTTTCTACTTCATGGAAATGAACACGCGCTTGCAGGTGGAGCATCCGGTTACGGAGTTTGTGACTGATACCGACTTGGTCAAGTGGCAGCTGCGCGTGGCAGCCGGCCAGCCTCTGCCCTTTGAGCAGGAGGACATGCCGGTTCGCAACCACGCCATGGAGTGCCGCATCAATGCCGAAACGCCGGACTTTCTGCCGTCATGCGGAACGGTCACCGCGTTGCGTGTGCCGGGTGGTCCGCGCGTGCGCTGGGATTCCGCCATGTTTACCGGTGCGAACGTTCCGCCGTACTACGACTCCATGCTTGGCAAGCTCATCGTGTGTGCGCCCACGCGTGACGGCGCCATTCGCAAGATGCGTTCGGCCCTGGGCGAGCTCGTGATTGAGGGCGTGAGCGAAAACAGCGAGCTTCAGCTCGACGTGCTGGCAAACGACGAGTTCTTGTTGGGCATGTATCACACCGATCTGATGGGGCATCTCTATGCTGATGAATAGAAAAGCGAAGACGGTCAACGTCCTCGAGGGGCCGATAACCGAGTCGTGCGCCGAGTTTCCCGCGCGCCACGTGTTTATCAAGTGCCCGGATTGCCGCCGTGTGATCGATGAGGCACGCCTGCACGACAACCTCGAGGTCTGCCCCCGTTGCGGCAAACACTTTCGCGTGAGCGGTCGCGCGCGCATGCGCATGACGGTCGACGAGGGCACGTTTGAGGAATGGGATGCCAATCTGGCGTCGGAGGACTTCCTCTCGTTTCCCGGTTATGCCGACAAACTCAAGAGCGTGAGCGAGCGTTCGGGCGAGCGCGATGCCGTTGTGTGCGGCAGGGGCAAAATCTGCGGTTGCGATACAGCTCTCTTCTTTATGGACGCCAACTTTATGATGGGCTCGATGGGTTCTGTGGTGGGCGAAAAGATCTGTCGCACATTTGAGCGTGCGACCGAGCTGGGATTGCCAGTCGTCGGCTTTACCGTTTCGGGCGGTGCGCGCATGCAAGAGGGCGTGACCTCGCTTATGCAGATGGCCAAGATTTCTGCGGCGGTTAGGCGCCACAGCGAGGCGGGCGGCCTGTATATCACGGTGCTCACCGACCCCACGACCGGAGGCGTAACCGCGAGCTTTGCCATGGAGGGCGACATTATCCTGGCCGAGCCCGATGCCCTGACGGCATTTGCCGGCCCGCGCGTGATCGAGCAGAACATGCACAAGCGCCTGCCCAAGGGATTCCAGCGCTCCGAGTTTTTGCTGGAGCACGGCTTTTGCGATGCCGTTGTTCCGCGTGGCGAGATTGCGCTCACGGTAGGCGAGTTGCTGGCGCTGCACGAAGGGCACGCGCCCGGCTTGGGGGCACCGCATGAAATCGTGCATACGGGTCGCCGCGGCAAAAAGCTGGGACACTTGTTTAAGCGCTCGGCGGCACCAAAAACCGCGCTCGAGATTGTCAAGCAGACCCGCTCGGCAGATCGCGCCACGGCGGGTGAGATGATCTCGCTGGGCCTGGATGGATTTGTGGAGCTGCACGGCGACCGTTACTTTGGCGACGACGCCGCTGTGTTGGCTGGCATTGGCTGGAAAGACGGACGCCCCGTAACGGTCATCGCCATCGAGCGCGGCACCACGACCAAAGAGCGTATGCGCCGCAACTTTGGCATGGCGCATCCCGAGGGCTACCGCAAAGCGCGTCGCCTTATGCGCCAGGCCGAAAAGTTTGGTCGACCGGTTCTGTGCCTGGTCGATACCTCGGGCGCGTTTTGCGGCATCGGTGCCGAGGAGCGCGGCCAGGGTGAGGCGATCGCCCGGAATCTCATGGAGATGAGCGGCCTTAAGACGCCGATTGTCTCGGTGGTGACGGGCGAGGGCGGCTCTGGTGGCGCGCTGGCGCTGTCCGTGGCCGACCGCATCCTGATGCTCTCGAGCTCGGCCTATTCGGTCGTGAGCCCCGAGGCCTGTGCGTCGATCCTGTGGAAGGATACCGAGCGCGCGGATGAGGCCGCCGAGGCGCTGAAGCTCACGGCCCCCGATCTGTTGGCGCTCGGCATCATCGACGGCATTGTTGACGATAGGGGCCTGTCGCATGAGGAGATCGCCGGTGCCGTCATGTCCTCGGCATTTGATGCCTTCGATACGCTTGGGCAGCTCGACGACGCCACCCTCACAAACCTCCGCTACGAAAAGTACCGCACAATCGGTCAGTACCGCACGATGTGACAAAGGGGCAGTCCGCATGTCACATGGGGAAAGGCGTTCCATGTCACAAGTTTCTAACACCTCGTTTACAACGACGGTCTCATCAAACGCCATGGCCATGGTGGACTATCTGTCCAAAAGCATGATGTCGGCGCTGCCGTTTATTGTCTGCGCGGCGTTGTTCCGTACCGTCGCCGTCATTATGGGCGAAGGCATGCTGGGCCTGTGGTCTGCCGATTCCGAAATCTATCGCCTGTTCTACAGTTGGCTCTATAACGCCGGCTACTACTTTTTGCCCATTTATCTTGGTTGGGCGGCTGCCCGCCAGCTCGGTTGCTCGGAGCAGCTGGGCATGATGCTGGGCGGCGTATTGATTGCGCCCGATCTGCTTAAGCTCGTCGATGCCGCATCGACGACGGGGGCATCGATGACTTCCGTGTATGGCCTGCTTCCCGCGCCGGTCAACGATTACACGACAACTGTTATCCCTGTTCTCATCTCGGTGCCAGTGCTATGGCGAGTGGAGTGTTTCTTTCGGCGCGTTATCCCTCAGGCCGTGGCGTTTTCGTTCGTTCCGTTTGCAACCATGCTCGTTATGGTTCCGGTTTCGCTGTGTATTACGGCGCCGGCGGGCAGCTATCTGGGCATGCTGTTGGGCCAGCTTATGTTTATGCTTGGTAATTCCGGTGGCATCGTGTCGCTGCTCACGCTCATGGGGCTTGCCGCGGGCTGGGAGTTCCTAAAGATCGCCGGCATCAGCAACGTTGTCCTATCGCTCGCCTATGCGCAGTTTATGAGTGTGGGAACGGATTCGTGCATCCTGATCGCCGCGACGATGGCAACGTTCGCCGTTTGGGGCATGCCCTTTGGCGCGTCGCTTCGCGTTGCGGATAAGGACGAGAAGGCGCTCATGCTGGGCTATTCAATCTCGGGTGTTCTTGGCGGCGTAAGCGAGCCGGCGCTGTACGGTTGCGGCTTTAAATATGGCAGGTGCCTGACGTGCATGGCCATTGGCGGCGCCGTCGGAGGCCTTGTTGCAGCCGTGGGCCACGTTACGGCCTATACCATCGGCATGACGAATGTCCTCATGGTCATTGGCTTTGCCACGGGCGGCATCTCGAACCTGCTGTGGTGCTGCGCTGCCGGCGGTGTGGCATTTGCGGTGTCTGCGGCGCTGAGCTACTGCTTTGGCGTGGTGCCGGCGAAGGGGCAGACGACAGGGGACGGAGCCGATTCACCCGAAACAGTGGCGAGCGCTGCTGAAGTGAGCGCATAAACCTGTGCGACACAAGGACGATTCCTTTGTCATGTTCCAAGGCCGTGGCCCGTGCGGGTTGCGGCCTTTTTGTATCTGGAGGACAAAGTGGCTACACTACAATCCGTTTGAGCAATAGATATATAGGCAGTACCGTGGGGGCGGATGCAGATGGTCGAGTGGATTGTTAAGCGTGCGCAGGGCGACCGTGCGCGCGTGGGCACGTTGACGGGCGTGGTGTGTATTCTCGCCAATGTGGCACTATGTGCTGCGAAGGGCGTAATTGGTGTGGTTTCGGGATCGGTTTCGATCGTGGCGGATGCCATGAACAACCTGTCCGATGCCAGCTCGAATATCGTGAGCGTGCTGGGCTTTAAGCTGGCGAGCAAGCCGGCCGACCCCGAGCATCCTTACGGCCACGGTCGCTACGAGTATCTCTCGGGTCTGGTCGTGGCGGCACTCGTACTGCTGATCGGCCTTGAGCTTATCAAGTCCTCGGTCGAGCGCGTCATCCACCCCGAACCTGTCGAGTTCTCGCTTGCCCTGGTGGCAGTCCTGGCACTTTCGATGGTTGTAAAGCTGTGGATGGCGGCCCTCAACCAAAAGCTCGGTGACCGCATTGAGTCCGAGACGCTGCATGCGACCGCGCAGGATTCCAAGAACGATGTTCTTGCTACGGGCGCCGTGCTGGCGTGCGCAATTGTTTCGCAGGTGACGCACATCAATCTTGACGCATGGGTCGGCCTTGCCGTTGGCGCCTATATTGGCTGGAGCGGTTTTGAACTCATCCAGGATACGGTGAGCCCGCTTTTGGGCCAGACGCCCGATCCCAGGCTGGTCAAGCACATTCGAGACAAGATCATGAGCTATCCCGGCGTTTTGGGCGTCCACGACCTTATGGTTCACGATTATGGTCCGGGCAGGAAGTTTGCAAGTGCGCACGCCGAGATGGCGGCCGAGACCAGCCCGCTGGAAAGTCACGACACACTCGATAACATCGAGCAGTCGTTTAGGGTCGAAGACGGCATGATCGTCACGCTTCACTACGATCCCATCGTGACCGATGACCCCAAGGTGGCGAGCATGCGTTTACGCATTAACGCCATGGCTCAACAGATCGATAGCCGCCTCTCGATTCATGACCTACGCTGTGTGCCGGGTCCTACGCACACCAACGTGATCTTTGACTGCGTGCGTCCCTCGGATCTGCAGATGAGTGCCGATGACTTAAAGCACGCGCTGGCACAACGGGTCGAATCGGAATATCCCAAGTCGATTGCCAAGATTACGATCGACGAAGACTACGTAGGGCATACCCACGAGTAGGGCCGAGCCGATAAAGCAAATGATGCAGAATGGGAGAGCATGAAGCGTCTATATCTACTCCGCCATGGTCAGACGGAATTCAACGTCAAAAAGCTCGTCCAGGGTCGCTGTGATTCACCGCTCACCGATTTAGGCCGTCAGCAAGCCGGGATGGCAGCCGCATGGCTCAAAGCCCACGGCGTCGTCCCCGACAAAGTGGTCTCATCACCCTTAGGCCGAGCCATGGACACAGCTCAGCTCGTCGCAACCGAACTCCTTGGCCCGGACGCAGCAGCCGAGCCCTGCGAAGGCATCATCGAGCGCTGCTACGGCACCTTCGAAGAAGGCCCCCACGACGCCCTGCCCACCGACGTCTGGGATCCGGGCGAGGATTTGGTCCCCTTCGGAGGAGAAGGAAGCAAAGCGTTGCAAGAACGCATGGTAGCCACCCTCACCAATCTCATGGGCGCCAAGGGCATCGAAACCCTCCTAGCAGTAAGCCACGGCAGCGCCAGCCGCCAATTTATCAAGGCTGTAGCCCCAGGGGGCTTCGAGTTCCCAACAAAACTCCCCAACTGCGCCATCATGATTTTCGATTTCGAAGAGGAAAAGTCGGGAGAAGAAGGCAACGCGCCCCAATCCAAGTTTATCTTGCAGCAAATCATCGATCCCCAACAAAGTCATTAGCCTGAGCGAGCAGAGTTAAGCAGACATCAACGTGTCGTCTCCCGAGCACGGCGGAGGGCCGGAGAAATATATTAAGGTCATCGCGAGTTCCGCACGCAAAGGAGAGCACTTAATGTGCTCTCCGTCTTGCGCAGGACTGTAGAGCAGGGACCTTAATATATTTCTCCGGCCCTCCGCCGTGCTCGGGAGCCATCCACGCACTTTACCTGCGTAAACAATGTGAGTGAAATATGAATCTCGATGGATACGCCCGCAGCCGTGTATACTAAACAGCTGTGTGTAACCAGGGGAGTATTCTGGCTGGACAAAATGCCTGCTTAATAGGGTTGTCAGGTAGTCCGGACGCAATACAAGACTGGGGAGCACGTCGTGTAAGTAGTGGTCCTCTAGGGGCGTACGCTCGGTGGCGTACGCATTGTCCCAAGACCACGCGAGAGTTGGGATCATATCTTGATCAGCATGATTCTCGGCCGCAAGATTGGCATGACCCAGGTTTGGGACGAGGACGACAACGTCGTTCCCGTCACGGTCATCCAGGCTGGCCCCTGCGCTGTCTCGCAGGTTAAAACTCAGGCAACCGACGGCTATGACGCCGTCCAGATCGGTTTCGGCGACATCAAGGCCAAGAACGTGAACAAGCCCATGGCTGGTCACTTCGCCAAGGCCGGCGTCGAGCCTGTCCGCTTCCTTCGTGAGGTCCGCGTCGAGAACGGCGAGGAGCACAAGGTCGGCGAGGTCGTCACCGTCGCTGATTTCGCTGATGTCGAGAAGGTCGACGTCATCGGTACCTCCAAGGGTAAGGGCTTCCAGGGTCGCATCAAGCGCTGGGGTCAGCGCCGCGGTCCTATGACGCATGGTTCTCACTTCCAGCGTCACCCCGGTTCTATCGGTCAGTGCGCCTATCCTGCGCGCGTCCTCAAGGGCGTCAAGATGGCCGGTCACATGGGTAACGAGCGCGTTACCGTCAAGAACCTTTCCGTTGTCCGCATCGATGCCGAGCAGAACCTCATCTTGGTCAAGGGCGCTGTCCCGGGTGCCAAGAATGGTCTCGTCGCCATCCGTATGGCCTAAGGGCCCAGCCCATTTAGCCCAGCGTCATACCAAGGAGAACACTTAAATGGCAAAGTTTGAAGTAAAGAACAGCGAGGGCAAGAAGGTCGCCGAGGCCGAGCTCGCCGCTGAGGTGTACGGCATTGAGCCGAACATCCACGTTATGCACCACATCGTCAAGTGCCAGATGGCCTCTTGGCGTCAGGGCACCCAGTCTGCTAAGGGCCGCTCTGAGGTTTCCGGTGGCGGCAAGAAGCCTTGGCGTCAGAAGGGCACCGGTCGTGCCCGCCAGGGTTCCATCCGTGCTGCCCAGTGGCGTCACGGTGGCGTTGTCTTCGCCCCCAAGCCCCGTTCCTACGCTAAGCGTATGAACAACAAGGAGGTCAAGCTGGCTATGCGCTCCGCGCTGTCCGCCAAGCTGGCCGATGGCGAGCTCGTGCTCGTCGACGACTACGGCTTCGAGAAGCCTTCCACCAAGGCTGCCGTCGCCATGCTCAAGGCTCTCGGCCTTGAGGGCAAGCGTCTGACCATCATCGTTCGCGATGAGGACGTCAACGCCTACCTGTCGTTCCGCAACATTCCCAAGACGTTCATCATCACCGCTGACGAGGCCAACACCTACGATCTCGTCAACAACAACGCTGTGCTGATGCCCGCCGACATCGCCGCTCACTTCGGGGAGGTGCTTGCATAAATGACCGCCCACGAGATCATCATCCGTCCGATCGTGTCCGAGCGTTCCTTCTCCGGCATGGAGCTGAACAAGTACACGTTCGAGGTCGCCAAGGATGCTAACAAGTATCAGATCAAGGACGCTGTCGAGGAGATCTTCGGCGTCAAGGTCGTTCGCGTGAACACCCTGACGGTCAAGCCCAAGACCAAGCGCGTGCGCTATGTCGCCGGCAAGACCCGTTCTTGGAAGAAGGCCATCGTCACGCTGGCCGAGGGCGACACCATCGAGGTCTTTGGCAACCAGGCCTAAGACTCGCTGCTGTTGAGTGAGCTCATGCCTCCCAAATAGGGGAGGCGGGAGCTCAAGGTTTTGGGCGTATAAAATGGACACGCCCGGAACCGTGTATACGTCCGGTGTCATCGCACCCGAGGCAGAACCTCGAATCCCTGTCTGCGATGGCTAACGGATTCCTATTGAAAGGGATTGTAATGGCTGTAAAGCACCTTAAGCCGACCTCCGCTGGTAGGCGTTGGCAGACGATCTCCGACTTCTCCGAGATCACCTGCACCAAGCCCGAGAAGTCTCTTCTCGAGCCCCTGCCCAAGAAGGCCGGTCGTAACAACAACGGCCGCATCACCACCCGCCACCAGGGCGGCGGCGTGAAGCGTCGTTACCGCGTGATCGACTTCAAGCGCAACAAGGACGGCGTGCCCGCCAAGGTTGCCACGATCGAGTACGATCCGAACCGTTCCGCTCGCATCGCTCTGCTGCACTACGCTGACGGTGAGAAGCGCTACATCCTGGCCCCCAAGGGCCTCGAGGTCGGTCAGACCATCATGTCCGGTTCTGACGCCGACATCAAGCCGGGCAACGCTCTGCCCCTCGCCGACATCCCCGTCGGTACGCTCATCCACGCCGTCGAGTTCCAGCCGGGCAAGGGCGCTGCTATCGCCCGTTCCGCCGGTAACTCCTGCCAGCTGATGGGTAAGGAGGGCAAGTACGCTATCGTCCGTATGCCTTCCTCCGAGATGCGCCGCATCCTCGTTACCTGCCGCGCCACCGTCGGTGAGGTCGGCAACGCCGATCACGCCAACATCGTCATCGGCAAGGCCGGCCGTAAGCGTCACATGAACGTGCGCCCGACCGTCCGCGGTACCGTCATGAACCCTGTCGACCACCCGCACGGCGGTGGCGAGGGCAAGAACCACACCTCTGGTCGTCCCTCTGTTACCCCCTGGGGTAAGCCGACGAAGGGCCTTCGTACGCGCAAGAAGAAGAAGGTCTCGAACCAGCACATCATTCGTCGCCGTAAGAAGTAATTTCGGATACCGAGTTTTAGGAGAAAGCACTTATGAGCAGAAGTCTCAAAAAGGGCCCGTTCGTGGAGACTCGCCTTCTCTCGCGTATCACCGCGATGAACGAGGCTGGCAAGAAGGACGTCGTGAAGACCTGGTCCCGCGCGTCCACCATCTTCCCCGAGATGGTTGGTCACACCATCGCCGTCCACGACGGCCGCAAGCATGTGCCCGTGTATGTTACCGAGTCCATGGTTGGTCACAAGCTCGGCGAGTTCGCGCCGACTCGTACGTTCCGTGGCCACAAGGCCAAATAGGGGGTTAACCGTAAATGGCAACTAAGTCTATTGAAACTGAGGCCACCGAGGTTCGCGCCGTCGCTAAGTACGTGCGTGTTTCCCCCAGCAAGGCCCGCCTGGTGGTCGATCTGATCCGCCGCAAGCCTGTCGCTCAGGCCTTCGACATCCTCCACTTCTGCGACCGCGCCGTCGCCGTGGATGTCGAGAAGGTTCTCCGTTCCGCCGTTGCGAACGCCGAGAACAACAACGGTCTGCGTGCCGACAACCTGGTTGTCGCCGCTGCCTATGTTGACGAGGGTCCGACGCTTAAGCGCATCCGTCCCCGCGCCAAGGGTTCCGCTTCTCGCATTCTGAAGCGTACTTCCCACATCACCGTCGTCGTTGCTCCTCGAAAGGAGGCGTAAAGCTGTATGGGTCAGAAAGTCTACCCCACCGGCTTCCGTCTTGGCATCACCGAGAACTGGCGCTCCCGCTGGTTCGCAGAGAAGGATTACGCTAAGACCCTCGGTAACGATCTCGAGATCCGCAAGTACCTCGAGAAGCGTCTTTCCCGCGCAGCTGTCTCCCGCGTCGAGATCGAGCGCGCTGGCGACAAGGTGAAGGTCATCATCCTCACCGCTCGCCCCGGCGTTGTCATCGGTAAGAAGGGTGCCGAGATCGATACCCTCCGCACCGAGCTCGAGAAGGTCGCTGGCGTCTCCAAGGGCCAGCTCTCCGTCGACGTTGTCGAGATTAAGCGCCCCGAGCTCGACGCCAACCTCGTTGCTCAGTCTATCGCCGAGCAGCTCGAGGGCCGCGTTGCCTTCCGTCGCGCTATGCGCAAGGCTGTCCAGTCTGCCCGCAAGGCCGGCGCTAAGGGCATCCGTATCCAGTGCTCCGGTCGTCTCGGCGGTGCCGAGATGGGCCGTCGTGAGTGGTACCGCGAGGGTCGCGTGCCTCTGCATACCCTCCGTGCCAAGATCGACTACGGCACGGCTGTCGCCAGCACCACCATGGGCGCTTGCGGCGTGAAGGTCTGGATCTACCTGGGCGAGAAGCTCCCGGGCCAGCCTGTTCCCAACCCTGCACTCGAGGGCTCTTCCCGTCCTCGTCGTCGTAACTCCGAGAGGAGGGGTCAGTAGTGCTTGCCCCTAAGCGTATTCTTCACCGCAAGGTGCAGCGTGGCTCCATGAAGGGCCAGGCCAAGGGTAATACCGAGCTGCATTTCGGCGAGTTTGGTATCCAGGCTCTCGAGGCCCATTGGATCACCAACCGTCAGATCGAGGCCGCTCGTATTGCCATGACCCGCTACATGAAGCGTGGCGGTCGTGTCTACATCACGATCTTCCCCGATAAGCCCATCACCAAGAAGCCTGCCGAGACTCGCATGGGTTCTGGTAAGGGTAACCCCGAGGAGTGGGTGGCCGTCGTCAAGCCCGGCCGCATCATGTTCGAGGTCAAGGGCGTGCCCGAGGAGGTCGCTCGCGAGGCTCTGCGTCTTGCACAGCACAAGCTTCCCATCAAGACCAAGATTGTTGCTGCCAAGAACGCTGAGCAGCGCATCGAGAAGGAGATGGCTGAGGAGGCCGCTCTCGAGGCCAAGTGGGCTGCTGAGGACGCCGCCGCCGCCAAGGAGGAGAACTAATGAAGCCCGCAGAGATTCGTGAGCTCTCGGACGCTCAGCTCGTTGAGAAGCTGAAGGAAATGCGCGCCGAGCTCTTTAACCTTCGTTTCCAGATGGCCACCAGCCAGCTGGACAACACCGCTCGCGTCAACACCGTGAAGAAGGACATCGCTCGCGTCCTCACGGAGCAGCGCGCCCGCGAGATCGCAGCGGAGAAGTCCGCTGTCGCCGAGTAGGACCTAAGGAGAGAACATGACTGATTCGCGTAACTCGCGTAAGGTCCGTACGGGTGTCGTTACCTCCGTCTCCGGTGCCAAGACCATTGTTGTCACCATCACCGAGCGCAAGCGTCACCCCAAGTACGGCAAGATGATGACCAGCTCCAAGAAGCTGCACGCTCACGACGAGGAGTGCACGGCTGGCGTGGGCGACACCGTCCGCGTTATGGAGACCCGTCCTATGTCCAAGATGAAGCGTTGGCGCCTCATCGAGGTCGTCGAGCGCGCTAAATAAGCAGTCGCTCTTACGACTTGTACGTTTCCGAAGATGTGCGTATGCCTGGCTTGCATACCACGGGCCGTATAAAGGCTGCGCACCTCTCTTCGGTTCTTAGTTCGGAGGAACATCTACCATGATTCAGATGCAAACCATGCTGAACGTCGCCGACAACTCCGGCGCTCGCAAGATTCGCTGCATCAAGGTGCTTGGCGGTTCCAAGCGTCGTTATGCAGGCATCGGCGATGTGTTCATCGGTGCTGTCCAGGAGGCTACCCCTGGCGCCAACGTCAAGAAGAAGGACGTTGTCCGTTGCGTCGTCGTTCGCACCGTTAAGGAGATCCGCCGCAAGGATGGCTCCTACATTCGCTTTGATGAGAACGCCTGCGTTGTCATCAACAACGATGGTTCGCCCGTCGGCACCCGTATCTTCGGGCCCGTCGCTCGCGAGCTTCGTGACAAGAAGTACATGAAGATCGTCTCGCTCGCTCCCGAGACCCTGTAGTTAGGGGAGATATATGTATATCAAGAAGGGCGATAAGGTCCAGGTTCTCTCTGGTAAGGATCGCGGCAAGCAGGGCGTTGTCCTGCGTGCTCTCCCCGCCGAGAACAAGGTCGTTGTCGAGGGCGTTTCGGTCGTCAAGAAGGCCGTCAAGCCCAACGCTGCCAACCAGCAGGGCGGCATCGTTTCGCAGGAGGCTCCCATCGACGCCTCCAACGTCAATCTCGTTTGCCCCGAGTGCGGTAAGGTTACCCGCGTCGGTCACGAGAAGGACGGCAAGAACAAGCTGCGCGTCTGCAAGAAGTGCGGCCACAAGTTCTAAGCTGCCCGCAACATCAAGTTGCTAGCAAAGGCCCGGATGCCACGGCACCCGGGCCTTTTTCTATCCCCACTCGATGGCTTCGGTTCTGCCGTCCTGTCATTCCGGTTGCATCCAGTTTTCGGTGCCGTCTCGAATCGAGTGCCGCCAGGTGACACCCTGTCGCGTTTCGTCGGCTTCGGGGACAAAAGTCGGGACAACTCCAAAAACTATTTTCGAACTCAGGGCTTTGAGTTTTTGTTTTTGTCCCAAAGGGCGCGGCGGGATGCCTTTGGAGGCTCGATAGCGCCGAAAACGCCCGTTTTGAAACTTAAATGCCTTTTCGCGTGCAAGCCGCCAGCTGCAATAGGAAGTGAATCAACGCAGGTGGCTTTCAAGCAGTTTGCAAAACTGCAGGTCGCAGGTCTTCATTGCCAGTAGGAGAAATGAGTAGTCTCAGGTGGCTTGCCCATGAGTTGACGAACGGGATTTGAGCTTACGCTGACGTCCGGAAACGCTTCGAGCACGGCGTTACGTTTTTGGGGTTTGGGCGTAGCCCCTGCACCCGCGAGCGCGGGCCTTAAGCCCGCCGAGAGGTTGACGCGTCGAAAACGAAGGGGAAAGAGAGAAGGGGCCGTCCCTATCATTCAGGTTGCGACCGAAGAAGACAAGGAGACCCCCTGAGCCTGAATGATGCCCCACAGACCGCGTCCTACCGAGCTCAAGCCGAGCTTTTCCTGACGTCCGCCTTCGCGAAGATGATGGCTGGATTGGCTATGGATTGGCAACACTTATTTGGACGATTCCGGGAGGGACGGCCCCGCCTCCCTGAACTCGACCGGCGACATGTAGCCCAGCGTCGAGTGGATCCTGAAGTTGTTGTACCAGTGCACGTAATCCAAGAGCTTGGCTCGGAGCTCGCGCGTCCCTCCTCGGTCCTTCGGAGTGGCCGACGATCTCCCCGTTGCAGAGGTCGACGAGCAGGCAGACGTAGTTCCACGACGCCCCGACGCGCACGCAGACCAAGTCGCTGCATATATGGGTGCACGGCGCCCTGCCGCCGAAGCCGCGCGCGACGACGTTCGACACGTCGGCCTCGTTGACCGCCCCGGGGTGCACCTTGAACCTCTTCCCGCCGTATGCGCCGGCCAGGCCGTTCTCCCTCATGATGCGGCAGACGCGGCGCCGGCTGACGGTAACGCCCGACCTCCCGGGCGACGCCTTGATCTTGCGCGATCCGTTCCGGCCCTTGCTGGCGGCGTGCGCCGCCGCGGCCGCCGTCGCCCCCGACATTAAGGTCCTCAAGGGCCGCGTCGTCTCCGGCGACCAGTTCGTCTCGCCCGCGGAACAGAAGGAGCGAATCCTCGCGACCTTCGGCGACCTGTGCTGCGAGATGGAGGGCTGCACCATCGCGCAGGCCGCTTATCTCAACGGCGTGCCCCTCGTCGTCGTGCGCGCCATCAGCGACAAGCCCTGCGCCGAGGGCCGGGTCGTGACTACAACACTTTCGAGAAGAAGGCCGCCTGCGACTGCGCCCGCATCGCCGCGCGCATGGTTAAGCTTTAGGCCCTGCGCGCCGGGGCCCTTCTTTATGTTGGGACCCCGGCGCGCCGGGCCCTTTCCAAAGCGAAGTGTCGAGCGGAAGTGTTGAGCGTCGGCCCTGAATGTTCAATGGCCGTTGTTTTCTGCCCCTCAAGTGGTGGACTTTTCCTCGGAGCTGTTGATTCCCCCACGCGCCCCCTTCCGTTCTCTGTTCTCCCCTTATACTCCTTGTACGAGGAGGTAAGAAGTCATGGACAAGACCACACAGGACAGCTTGGCAAAGAAACCCGTCGACATGAGGGACAGGATTCTCGAGCATCTCGAGGCCCTCACCTCTGCCGTCTCGCTCGACGACCTTGCCCGTCTGTCCACCTCCGACATCGCCGAGACGCTCATCATCTCCAGGAGCCTGGCGAGCCAGTACCTCAACGACCTTGTTCGCGCCGGTCTTGTGGTTAAGGTGGCGGGCAGGCCTGTCCGTTATTTTCATCGCCGCGCGTTCCAGAAGCGTTTTCAGGTAAAGCTCTCTGCAAGCGAGTACGCCTCGCTCGCCGACCTCATCCAGGCGACGGGAATCGCCGATCACCGCGACTTCGCGCGTGCCGTGGGCTTCGACATGAGCCTCAGCTCCGTTGTCGAGCAGTGCAAGGCTGCGGTTCAGTACCCTCCGTTTGGCCTGCCCATCCTCTTGAGCGGCGGCGTGGGTGTCGGTAAGTCTTTCCTTTCTCGCCTTGTGTACGAGTACGGCAAGAACCAGGGCTTGCTGTCCCGCGACTCCTCCTATGTGCGCATCGACTGCGCCGGGGTCCCGGACGCCGCCTCGTTCAACGGGCTTCTTGACGAGTCGATCGCGAAAGCGCGCGGGGGTGTGGTCTTTGTCAACGGCATCGAGGCACTCTCTCCCTCTGCGATGGAGCACTGCCTTGCGACGGCCCTCGGGCTCGATGCCTCCCAGGATGCGCCGCGCGCTCGCCTCGTTCTTTCGACGACGCTTTCCGCCGATGACCTGAAGGTTTCCTCGGCCTACAGCAAAATGCCCATCTGTGCCCGCGTCCCCTCACTCAAGGAGCGGACCCCCGAGGAGCGCGAGGATCTCATCTTGAGCTTCCTGCGCAGCGAGGGGTGCCGAATCGGTTCTGATGTGAAGATCAGCCGCGGCGCATACCGTTGCCTCGTGAACGCGGACTTTTCCGATAACATCGCCGGCTTGCGCGCCTGCGTGACGAACTGCTGCGCCAAAGCGTTCCTCAATCGCGAGGGCGACTACGTCGTCGTTCGCCCGTATCTTCTTCCCAGCGGGCTCCTCTCCTCCGCGCAGATCGATCAACAGCCCGACGATGGCGTTCTGATCGACGCGTCTCTGGATGCCGCCGAGAGCACAGGGCCGGTCGAGCAGGCGCTCGATGCCCTGTGCTCCCTCGATGAGCGATTCTGCGCCGGGGAGCTCTCTGTCTCCGAGCTTGTCTCGCAAGCTGTCTCCGCTGTGCGCGGCGTTGAGGATCACTTGATCTTCGACCACGGCGTCGCCTCCTCGAGGTCGCGCGCCTTCGAGCGCGTCGTGGGCGCGGTCCTTGCCGACGCAGGCTCTTCTTATAGCATCGAGCTTTCGAGGAAGGTCGCTTTTCTACTGGCCCAGGAGATTTGCCTGCAGTTGTGGCCGGGTATCGGCCTGGCTAAGCGAAAGTCTGCCTGTGCGGAGCAAATCTCCCATCTCCTCGGTGCCGTGACCTCCGAATTGCCGTTTGCCTCGAGTGTCTCCGATCAGGTCGCCGCAGACGTGGAAGGGGCGCTGGGAATCTCGCTCGATCACTTCACGAAGACGCTTCTGACGCTGTGCGTCGCATCGGAGTCTCGCGATGCGAAGGCCCTTCGGACGCTCTGCGTCATCTTGTCCCACGGCTACTCAACGGCGACGAGCATCGCCGACGCGGCGAACCGTATGCTCGGCATGCATGTGTACGAGGCTGTCGACATGCCCTACGACCAGCAGCTGAAGGACATCGTCGGTCCGCTCCAGCGCCTCGTCGACCGCCATTCCTACTGCACCGGGGTCGTGTTCCTCGTCGACATGGGCTCCTTGGAGGAGGCCTATAAGGCCCTCGAGAACGTTACCGACTCCACTATCGGCGTGGTGAACAACGTCTCTACCGGTCTTGCGCTCGAGATCGGGGTCGGGCTGCTCGGCGGCAAGTCCATCGCCGAGGTTCTTGGCGATGCGACCGCCGCGTGCGTGACGCACTGCAAGGTGATCGAGCGCGTCAACCGTGAGGACGCCATCGTCTTCTGCTCCGAGTCCGGGGTCGACGCCGCGGAGAGGATACGCCAGCTCGTCTCGCAGAGCCTCCCGCGCACCATAGGCGCGCGCCTGCTCACGAGGCCCTTCAAGCAGCTCGTCGCGAACGGGTCGAACGACGCCGTTTTCTCCGAGCACCGCGTCTGCGCCGTCATCGGCACGGGAGACCCCGGGGTCGCCTCCGTCCCCTTCGTCGCCCTCGAGGACATCATGTCGACGGCGTCCGCCTCTAAGGTTGATGCCGTGTTCGGCAGGTGGCTTGACGCTTCCGAGCTCTCTTCTTTCCACGAGAAGCTGCTCTCGAACATGACGCTGCAGAACGTCATCCGCTCCATCACCATCCTCGACCCGGAGCGGCTATTCCATGAGATCGAGAGCGCCGTGCACGAGCTTCAGCGCAGGACAGGCGAGAAGATCGGCAGCAACGCCATCATTGGGCTCTACGTTCACCTATGCTGTCTCGTCGAGCGCCTTGTTACCAGAAACCCCATTGAGACCTACGTTGGCCAGGACCGCTTCGAGGAGGAACGCGCCGATTTCATCGAGTCCTTCAGGCAGAGCTTCTCGAGCATCTCGACGCGTTATCGCGTAGAGGTTCCCGTAAGCGAGATCGCATATGTCTTCGACTACATAAGCGTGAGCGCCGCCCCGGCGCGAGAAGAGCGCCTCGGCTCCTCGGACCTCCTGCTCGACGAGTGACCTTCCCCGCGCCGCCGCAAGCTGACCGCGCGTCCTCAATAATCCGATAACCCCTTGCCCGGCGCGAATCCGGATAGCGCCGAGGCAGTACCGAACGCAAAACTTCATTTGATAGGAGCAAACATGAGTGTTGTTATGGCACGAATCGACAATCGCCTGCTTCACGGCATCATCGTGACGCAGTGGGCCCCGGTGTCGGGCGCGACCCGAGTCATGGTCATCGACGACAATGTCGCCGGCGACGAGGTCCTGAAGTCCACCATGAGGATGGCGCGCCCCGCGGGCATGGCCGTTTCGATCATCTCCGAGCAGACCGCGCTCAAGAACTTCGCCGCGGGCAAGTACGACCGCGAGAAGGTCTTCGTCATCGCCAAGGAGCCCGAGACGATGCTTCGCCTGGTCGAGTCGGGCGTCGAGCTCCCGTCGCTGGTCGTCGGCGGCTCGCTCGTCAAGGAGGACGGCATCCAGCTCACCCAGCGCGCCTACGCCTCCGCCGAGAACGTCCAGAGCTACAAGGCGCTCATCGCCCGTGGCGTCAAGGTGACGGCCCAGTTCGTGCCCGCCGACAAGCCCGTCTCCGTCGCAGACCTCATCTAAGGGGGAAATATGGTCAACTTCACTATCCTGCAGGTCGTCCTTTTGACCCTGCTGGCCTTCATCAAGCACGTGGACTACTACGGCATCCCGATGATCTTCGTCAATTACGCCGTTTTCTGGGGCCTCATCACCGGAGTCGTCATGGGCGACTGGAAGACCGGCCTTGTCATCGGCGGCACCATTCAGCTCATGCAGCTCGGCGTCGCGGGCTTCGGCGGCTCCTCCATTCCCGACTACGGCACGATGGCCATCATCGCCACCGCCTACGGCGTGACCCTGGGCTCCGACACGGGCCTCGCCATCGGCCTGCCGGTCGGCATGCTCGGCATCCAGCTCGACGTCGTCGCCAAGATCCTCAACGGCTTTGTCGTCGAGAAGTCCCAGAAGTTCTGCAACGAGGGTAAGTTCAATCAGATGAACGCCATCCTGTGGGTCTGCCCCGCGCTCTTCGGCCTGTGCGCCGCCCTGCCCGTCTTTGTCTCCGTGACGCTCGGCCAGCCCGCCGTCAACTGGCTCCTCGAGGTCATGCCCCAGTGGTTCCTCTCCGGCCTCACCCTCGCCGGCAAGATGCTCCCGGCCGTCGGTATCGCCATGCTGCTCCGCTACATGCCAACCGCCAAGTACTTCCAGTACCTGCTCGCCGGCTTCTTCCTCTCGGCCTTCCTGAACGTGCCCATCATCGGCGCCGCCATCGTCGGCGTTGCCCTCGCGATTGCGTTCTACCAGCGTGCCGAGAGGGACACCGAGCTCGCCGCCCACGCTTCCGCAGACGCCTTCATCGGAGAGGATGAGTAACCATGGAAAACGAGAACATCACCGCCGTCGCTGAGGGCAAGCCCTCCGGCTACAAGGTCACCAAGAAGGACCTGCGCAACGCGAACTGGCGCTGGCTCATGAGCGTGTGCACCTTCAACTACCAGACCCAGCAGGGCGCCTCAGTCGCCTACGCCCTCTCGCCGGTCCTGAGGAAGATCTACACGAACGACGAGGACTATAAGCAAGCGCTCAACAACCACTTCCGCTACTACAACACCCAGCCTTGGCTCGCCGCCATCATCCTTGGCGCCTGCGTGGCCATGGAGGAGCGCGACGGCCTAGCGGCGGCGGACGCCGTCCAAGACCTGAAGATCGGCACCATGGGACCGCTCGCCGGCGTCGGCGACTCCCTGCTCATGACCATGATCCCGACCATCATGGGCTCCATCGCCGCCTACATGGCCATCGAGGGCAACCCCGTGGGAGCCGGCATCTGGTTCGCGCTCATCCTGGCCATCTTCTGGGTCCGCATGCACGCCCTCGAGTTCGGCTACAAGCAGGGCGTGAAGCTCGTCACCGACTTCAGCGAGAAGCTTCCCAACCTCACTGCCGCCGCCTCCGTGCTCGGCCTCACCGTGGTCGGCTGCCTCATCGCCTCGGTCATCGGCGTCACCTGCCCGATTAGCTTCAGCTTCGGTGACGTCGCGATGGAGATTCAGCCGCTGCTCGACAAGATCCTGCCTGCCATGATCCCCGCCGCCATCACGGGAAGCGCGTATTACCTTCTTACCAAGAAGAACGCGAGCATGACGGCCCTCATCCTTGTGGTGATCGTCCTCGCGATGGTCGCCTCCGCCGCCGGCATCCTCGCCTAGCTTCGACCCAAGAGATTGGTGAATCAATGAGAAAGATAGTTGTGGCGAGCCATTCCCTTCTCGCCCAGGGCTTCAAGGACACCCTCGAGTTCCTTACGGGTAAGGGCGACGCCGTCAACGCCGTGTGCGCCTACGTGAACGACAACGGCGAGGGGCTCGACGCGGCGGTCGAGGCGGCTCTTTCGGGCACTGACGAGGTCGTCGTCCTCACCGACGCGTACGGCGGCAGCGTGAACCAGCGCTTTTCCCGCTTCGCCTCCGACCGGATCCACGTGATCGCGGGTGTCAACCTCCCGCTCGCCATGACGGTCGCGCTCGCGCGCCCCGACGAGAAACTCGACTTCGACGCCATCGTCAACGAGGCGCGCCAGCAGATCATCTACGTGAACGGTGCCAGTTCCGCCGAGTGCGACGACGACGAATAGAGGAGGTCGACGATGAGAGAGTTCCTTAAGGACGTGTGGATGCACGGCGGTGAGGAAAGCCGCGCCATCACCCCCGAGAACATCACGGGCGAGAAGGGCCGCGCCGCCATGTCGGCCAGCCACCTCGGCGTCGGCCGCAAGGGCTCGTGCTGCGTGCCCCTTGAGTCCGGCGAGACCATCACGCTCGCGGACATCGAGGGCCCCGGCATCATCCGCCACATCTGGATGACCGTCCCCGACAAGACCGCCGCCGGCAGCTTCGTCATGCGTGACCTCGTGCTGCGCTTCTACTGGGACGACGAGGAGACCCCCTCGGTCGAGTGCCCTGTCGGCGACTTCTTCTGCAACGGCTTCGGTGAGCGCGCCATCGTCAACTCGATGCCCATCTGCGTGAACCCGACGGGCGGCATGAACTGCTACTTCGAGATGCCCTTCAGGAAGCACGCCAAGGTCACGCTTACGAGCGAGCACCCCGGGTTCATTAAGTACATCTTCTACACGTTCAACTACGCGCTCACCGACGTGCCGGACGACGCCATGTACTTCCACGCCCGCTTTAACCGCGAGCGCAGCACCCGCAGGGGCGTCGACTACACCGTGCTCGACGGCGTGCGCGGCAAGGGCTACTACGTCGGCACCTACATGGCCCTGTGCGCCCTGGAGCGCTATTGGTGGGGCGAGGGCGAGATGAAGTTCTTCCTCGACGGCGACGAGGAGTTCCCCACGGTCACCTCGACGGGAGCCGAGGACTACTTCGGCGGTGCCTGGGCCTTCCTCGACAGGCCGCCCCACGCGCTGCCCGAGGCGCAGTGCTTCAACACGCTGTTCGCCGGCTACCCGTACCGCTCGACGCGCGACGCCACGCGCGACCGCTTCAGCGCGGGCAAGCCGAACCCGAATCCGATGCTCGCGACTAACGACGACGCGCTGCCCAGGCACGGCCTCTACAGGTGGCACCTTCCCGACCCGATCTCGTTCAAGGAGGACCTGCGCGTGACGTTCCAGGACCTCGGCAACGACGACATCAAGCTCTACGAGCGCGAGGACGACATCTCCACCGTCGCCTACTGGTACCAAAGCGAGCCGCACGCCGTGCTCGCCCCGTTTGCCGCAAGGCAGGACCGCGTGCCCAGGTAGGGTCGCCTCGAAACAAGCCAACGTTATGGGCGCCCGCGGTTGACCATGACTGCGGGCGTCCCTTTGTAAGGAGGATCACATGAGCGAAAAGCAAATGAGGCTCGGCGCCCTCGAAGCCGGCGGGACCAAGATGGTCTGTGCCGTGGTGTCCGGCGACGGCGAGGTCCTCGACCGTATGGAGACCCCGACGCTTACGCCCGCCGAGACCGTCCCGCAGATGATCGAGTGGTTCACCGCCCGCGATGTGGACGCGTTGGGCATCGGCGCCTTCGGCCCGACCTGCGTCAACCCCAACGACGAGCGCTACGGCTCCATCCTCCAGACGCCCAAGCTCGCGTGGCGAGGCCATGGTCTTCGCGCCGCGTTCGCCGGCGCCCTCGGGATTCCGGTGGCCTACGACACGGACGTTAACGTTGCCTGCCTCGGCGAAGTGGTCTTCGGCTGCTGCAAGGGGCTCGAGGACGCCGTCTACGTGACCATCGGCACCGGCGTGGGCGCGGGCGTCATGTGCGCGGGCAGACTCCTTCACGGCATGCTGCACCCCGAGGCCGGTCACATGCTGGTAAGGACCCGTCCCACCGAGGAGGGACGCTGCGTCTGCCCGAGCCACGCGAGCTGTCTCGAGGGGCTCGCCTCCGGCCCCGCCATCGCCGCGCGCTGGGGAAAGCCCGCGGCCGAGCTCGCGGACAACGATGAGGTGTGGGCGCTCGAGGGGGATTATCTGGGGCAGATGTGTGCGAACCTCGTGCTCATGTACTCGCCTCGCCGCATCGTCCTCGGCGGCGGCGTGATGCACCAGGAGCAGCTCTACGGCATCGTCCGCAAGAAGACCCTCGAATATCTGGGTGGCTACATCCAGACCGCCGAGCTTAAGGACATGGAGAGCTACATCTGCGCCCCGGGCTGCGGCGGCGACCAAGGAATCCTCGGCGCGGCCGAGCTGGCAAGAAGGGCGCTCGCGTAACTTGCGCTCTCTCCGCCATACAACGCGTTAAGAAAAGACGAGCGCTTCTTGCCAATTGAGCGGCAAGAAGTGCTCGTCTTTTGCATTTGTTTTTGGGGCAGGACGCCCCGCCTCCGCTAGAGTCCCTGGACCGCCACACCCACGAGGTTTGGACCGGTGTGGACAAGAAGCGCGGGGCTGATGTCGGAGCGGACGACCTCCACCGCGTTGGCCACGCGCTCGCACAGGGCCTGCTCCATGCGGTCGTAGAGGTCAGCGTGGGCCGAGGTACGGCTCGCGGCAAAGCGCACCTTGGGGTGCTTCTCGACGATGGCGGCGATGAGCTTGACCTCGGTGCGATGCGGTGCTTGCACAGCCATTTCGTGTACGCGAGGCTGTTGGCTTTCTGGGCCACAGCAATCACCTCCCCCTAGTATGATGACCTGAACAATCCTCATGCTAGGGGGAAGGTTTTTGTCGCGTAGCGGAAATTGGCCTCCACCCGCTGAGCGGGTGGCTTTCTATGCCGCGCGGCACGGACTAAAGTCCATGAATAAAAACGAGGAAGGCCACGTCCGGCCTCCCTCGCAAAGAGTCTCTGATTGCTCCCACTCATTGGGGACAGACTTACATGAGTGATTGCACTCATTGGGGACAGACTTAAATGAGTGCTCTTGAAATGCCGGCGCCTTGGGACGTTCTTTTTCTGTCTGCAGTTTGGGACGTTCCTTTTCTGTCGGCAGTTTGGGACGGTCCTTAGAGCTGCAGCGCGCCATGAGCGACGAGGCGAAGCGGATCATCCTGTCTTTCGAGTTCTAAGCAGAATTCCCCGTCTCTGAGTAATGATTAGTGCGCATTTGTGCGTATTTGTGTGCGTAGGATTGCGTGGCTATGCGTGTATAAGCGTCGTCTGCGGCTGTATTTTGACCATTTGGCGGTTATATACGCAAAAGTACGCACATACGCGCTAATTTGTGCGAATATAGAGACGGCAGAAATGTTAGACGCTCCATGACCCAGGAGGCACATATGGTAGATCCCAAGCAGGTTCCACTCGACGCCGCGGTAGCCGCCAAAGCAGCATTCGCTTCGGTCCAGGACAAGCCGTTCCCCGAGGACATCTTTACGGCTCCCGAGCTCCGTTGGGCTGTGATCGGTTGCGGCGTTATTGCCAACCAGATGGCCCAATCTCTCGCTCTTGCCGGCCGCAAGCTTGCGGGTGTCGCCAACCGCACGCTGTCCAAGGCTCAAGCTTTTGCTGAGCAGTATGGCATCGAGAAGGTCTATGAAACGGTCGAGGACCTCTACGCCGATCCGGACATCGACGCCGTCTATATCACCACGCCGCACAACACGCATATTACCTATCTGCGTGCCGCGCTGGCCGCCGGCAAGCACGTGCTCTGCGAGAAGGCCATTACCCTCAACTCCGCCGAGCTCGACGAGGCCCGCGCCATCGCCGACGATCACAACGTGGTCCTTATGGACGCCACCACAGTGCTTCACATGCCGCTGTATCAGGAGCTGCGCCGTCGCATGGATGTAGGCGACTTTGGCCGTATGAATCTCGCCCAGCTCAACTTTGGCAGCTATAAGGAGTACGGCGACTTGACCAATCGCTTCTACAACCGCAACCTCGCCGGCGGCGCCATGCTCGACATCGGCGTCTATGCCCTTTCTGTCATGCGCCTGTTTATGGCCAGCCAGCCAACCGAAGTTGTTTCGCTCGGCAACACCTGCGAGACTGGTGTCGATGTTGCGGGCGGCATTGTCTGCCGTAACGCCGAGCAGCAGCTGGGCGTCGTGAGCCTTACGCTCCACTCCAAGCAGCCCAAGCGCTCGGTCATCAGCTTCGATAAGTGCTATATCGAGGTCAACGAGTATCCGCGCGCCGACCATGCGACCATCGTGTGGACTGCGGACGGTCATCGCGAGGAGGTCGTCGCGGGCACCGAGGCTTACGCACTATGCTACGAGATGGCTGACCTCGAGAAGGCCGTCGCCGGCGATGATTCCAAGCGTGAGCTTCTGGACTATGCTTCTGATGTTATGGAGCTGATGACCAAGCTCCGTGCCGATTGGGGAGTCGTCTACCCCGAGGAGGAGTAAGCGATGCTCGCGGAAGATAGACTCAATGCGATCGTCTCGATGGTGCAACAGGCTGGCTCAGTAACGGTGCCAGAGCTTGCCGATGCCCTGGGTGTGACGGCTTCTACCATTCGACGCGACCTGCAGACACTTGACCGAGCGCACCGCATCGCCAAGGTGCACGGCGGCGCGACAAGCCTTGAGCGCGCGCACGTGACGCGCGACCTAACGCTTAATGAGCGCAGCGATCTCCATAACGACGACAAGGAACGTATCTGCGCCCGTGCGGCGGCGCTGGTAGAGCCCGAGAGCTTTGTGTACATCGATTCGGGTTCGACGACGCTCAGGCTCATCGAGCATCTTCCGCATCTCGAAGGGGTCACCTATGTGACTGATTCCGTGCTCCATGCTCAGCATCTCGCTTTGCGCGGCATGCGTACCGTGGTGCTGGGCGGCGAGCTCAAACCCGAGACCGAGGCGCTCGTTGGCCCCGATGCCTTGGCAACCTTAGATCGCTACAACTTCAACTGTGGCTTTTGGGGCTCTAATGGCATCGCCGCCGAGCAGGGCTTCACGGCGCCCGATATCGAGGAGGCCCAAGTAAAGCGCATCTCGATGCGTCATACGGCCAAACGCTTCGTAATCTCGGACGCCAGCAAATTTGGCATGGTGGCGCCCGTCAAGTTTGCGGACTTCCGCGACGCAACGATTATTACCGCAGGCGAGGTCCCCGCCAAGTACCGGGCAATGGACAACGTCATCACGGTCTAACAGCAGGGGACGGGCTAAGGCCAAAACCACCACAAAGGTGCCTGTCCCCATTGTGGTGGTTAGTAACGAAAACCGAGTAGTTTTCTCAATAGAAAAGCGGCAACGTCCATCACGGGCGTCGCCGCTTTCGTTGCCTGCCGGTTTGTCTAAGTCTGTAACAACTGGACCGTAAAAAGTGGGCTAGGTGTTACAGATCGAGATACTTACGAACCGCGCCGTCCCTTTGTCTCAATCTGTAACATCTGGGACTGATTTTGCCGAGTTACTGTTACAGATTGAGATTATTCCCTTGAGGGGATTCGAATGTCTCGATCTGTAACAGATGGACCGCAAAATGGGCTTTAGCTGTTACAGATCGAGATGTTTGGGAATCCGGCAGAGCCATCGCGGCACAAAACCACCACAAAGGTGCCTGTCCCCTTTGTGGTGGTTTAGGGCTCCCAGGGGCAGGGGGCTTCGATGTGGATGTGCTCGCCGGTTACGGGATGCGTAAAGGACACGCTGTGGGCATGGAGCATCAGGCCGTAGGGACGCGGCGTTCCGTACAGGTCATCGCCCACCAGGGGATGGCGCTCGCTGGCCAGATGTACGCGGATCTGGTGCTTGCGGCCGGTGAGCAACTCGACATCGATATACGAGCGCGTGGGCAGGCCACGACGGCTCTTAAGACGTTTGAGCACCTTCACGCGCGTTTGAGACGGCTTGCCGCTGGCGCCGACGCGCATCTTGCGGCTGTCGTGACGGTCGCGGGCGATGGGCTTGTCGATGAGCTTTTCGTTCCAGTCGATCTTGCCCTCGGCGAGCGCCAGGTAGTGCTTTTCGAACGCGTGGTCGATGATCATCTGGTCAAAGGCGGGCTGCGTCTGCTTGTCGAGTGAGAACAGCACCACGCCGGTGGTGTCACGGTCCAAGCGGTTGAGCGGCTGCATATCGGTCGCGGCAAAGCCGTCGCCCATCGCCAGCAGCAGGTCGCTGGCGTAGTCGGTGAGCGTGCGCTCGCCGGTGCCGTCGCCGTGGACGATCATGCCGGCGGGCTTGTCGATGACCATGAGCCAGGCGTCGCAATAGAGGACTTGAGGTTCTTCGTTCACGTGTAAGCCTTTCGGTTAGCTAATTCCCACAAACATGCAGCCCGAGGTGGCGCCGCGCAGGCGGGCGGCCGGCTTGCGGCCGGCTTGAGCCGCCTCGACAGCGCGACGGACGCGTGCGACGGCGCGGCCCACCTCATCCGTCTCGAGCAGCGTGCCGTCCACCATAAGACGGCGCACGCCGGCGTCGAGCAGCTGTGGTACCTGCGGCGTAAGGTCGATGGGGTAGGCGTCGTACAAGCGAGAGCGGCCATGGATGTCGGTGCGCACGGGCATGACCTTGCCGTCGATATTCTTGAGCGAGAGCTTGCGGGCACGCAGGCGGCAGTTGGCGCAATCGTGGATGCAGCCGTTGGCAACCTGCAGAATGCAATGCTCGCTTGTCATGACGCGCGGGCGGCCAAAGACGGTGATGCCCAGCGCCGCGGGCGCGGCGGCGCCGAGCGAGACAATCTCGTCGAGCGTGATCTCGGGCGAGAGCCAAAACGCACCGGCTCCGCGCTCGGCAAGCGCTTCCATGCAGGGCGTGTTATGAACCGGCAGGCAAGAGCGAATCTCGGCCGTGGCGCCAACCTGGGCGGCCAGGGCAAGCTCAGAGATGTTGCCAATAGCGACCGTGGCACCGGCAACAACCCACGGGTCAACGCGGACGTGGTCAACGGCGCGGCAGACCTCATCGAGCACGGGTACGATGCCCTGCTCAAACGTATCGGCGGGGGAGAGCTTGGCCGCATCGAGCGCGTTGGTGGTCATGTAGATGCGCGTTGCGCCCTCCGCGCGGGCTGCCTCGGCAGCCTCGAGCGTGGTGACGGTGGCGCAGATCTGCGGCTCGTCGCGGTAGTGCGCGGGCGCGGGGCGGGAACCACTGGTTACAATCACCGGCAACTCGAGCGTTTTCGCGCGCTCCTCGTACGGCGCCAGAATGGCCTCCTCCAATGCCTTGCAGGCGGCGGCGCGCACCTTGTGCACGGCGGAGAAGCCCATACCGCAGCCGGCGTCGAGCGAAACGTCAAAGCTCGCTGCCTCAAAGGGCGAGGAGCCCATGCGGCCGACGTGCTCTACCAAATCGGACGCCTCGACCGCGCGGGTCTTGGCGGCCTCGACGGTAAAGCCCGTGGCCGTGGCCGTAAGCGATGGGGCGTCGCAGCAGGTGAGCGTCACGGTAAACGGTTCGCCCAGATGCGCCACAACGGTTACATCAACGGCGCGGCGGCGAAGCACGTCGCGCTTGAGCGCGGCGCCGGCGGCGTCGATGGCGCGCTGGCTGCGGATGACGCGCACGCGGCAGCCCTCGGGCATGCTGCGGGGCACGCGGCACTCGATGATGTCACCGACGGCGGCATCATCGGCAGCGATAGTGGTTAGGAACTGATCGAACTCATCATCGTGGCGAAGCTCCAGCAGGTCGCCCTTTTCCACGGGCTCAAACAGCTCAATGCGGGCGATGGCGGCGCGGCGACGGCGGTCGTCGGGCTTGAGGCCGCGCACATCTCGGTTGGCCGGGCGGCTGCCCAGCACCGTGCCCACGATCTGGCCGCGGTTGTTGGAACGCTCATAGCTCATCATCTCGTCGCCCGAGGTGCCGTCCTGATAGGCGTGCGTAAAGTCGCGGTTAAAGCAGCGCTTGAGCTGGCGCTGGCGGGCGGCTTTCTCGTCCTTGGCAACGGTGGTTCCGGCCAGCATGTCATCAATCTGATGACGATACACGTCGACGATGGAATACACGTAATCGGGCGCCTTCATGCGGCCCTCGAGCTTGAGCGACGCGGCGCCGGCGTCATACAGGCGGCGAACAAGTTGTGAAGTGTTGGTGTCACGCGGGCACAGCGCGCGCTCGCGACCGGCAGGGGAGAGCGAGCGGCCGTTCTCGTCGATCAGCTCGTAGGGCAGGCGACAGGGTTGAGCGCACATGCCGCGGTTGGCCGAGCGGCCCGCCATGGCAAAGCTCGAAAGCAGACACAGGCCAGAGTAGCAAAAGCAGATGGCGCCATGGCTAAAGACCTCAAGGTCCACATCGGGCGCGGCATCGTGAATGGCGGCAATCTCGTCGATGGAAAGCTCGCGCGAGAGGGTCACGCGGTCGGCGCCTTGCTCGCGGCACCAAAGGGTTCCGCGGTCGTCGTGGATGTTCGCCTGGGTCGAGATATGCGTCTCGATGCCGGGCATGGTGCGCTTGACCTCAAAGAACAGGCCCCAGTCCTGGATGATGAAGGCGTCGGCGCCCAGCGTGGAGCAGCGATGGATGAGCTGCAGCACATCGCTCATCTCGGATTCCTTGATGATGATGTTGACCGTGACGTAGACGCGCGAGCCGGCCAGATGCGCGGCGCGGCAGGCCTGCTCAAAGGCCTCGTCGGTAAAGTTGGTGGCCTTGCGGCGTGCGTTGAAGCTGCCCATGCCGCAGTAGATGGCGTCTGCCCCGGCGGCGAGTGCGGCGGCAAAGGGCTCGGGCCCTCCGGCGGGCGCCAAAAGCTCGGGTCTGCGGTTGGTGGTTCGACTGGCGGTTGCGGTCATATCCTGCCTTTCAAAATGCTCAGATACTCAAAAGTATAGTGGTGCCGTCGCGGCAGGCGATGCCCGTGCTCTAAGCGGGATAAAGTCTTCAGCAGCTTGGACTGGCTGCTCCACATGAGAACCGTTCAGCGGTCCGGGGAAACCGTTGGGCGATAAAATATTCTCGCAACGTGATAATAATCTTGCATCGCGCGGAAACCTTGAGTACTATCCCAATCAAGCGCGGTGTTCAGACCGAACTGTGCCTCCCGGTGTGAACGCCGCGCTCCCGTTCCCTTTTACTTGTAAGGAGAAAAACATGAGCAAGACCGTCGTGTCTTCCGATAACGCACCCGCAGCCATCGGCCCGTATTCCCCCGGTATCCAGACTGGCAACATGGTGTTTCTGTCCGGCCAGCTGGGCATCGATCCCGCGACCGGCAAGCTGCCCGAGGGTGTCGAGGCCCAGGCCAAGCAGTCCCTCGCCAACGTCGAGGCTCTGCTGACCGCTGCCGGCGCCACGTTTGCCGATGTCGTCAAGACCACGGTCTACCTGGCCGACATCGCCGACTTTGCCGCCGTGAACGAGATTTACGCCTCCAAGTTCGAGGCTCCGTTCCCCGCGCGCAGCGCTTTCCAGGTTGCCGCCCTTCCGGCTGGCGGTCTGGTCGAGATCGAGGTTGTCGCCGCTCTCTAAGGTGTTGGTAACAACTAAACATGACATGCAAAAAGACCCTGCAGCGCGTGCGAGCTGCAGGGTCTTTTGTCAAGCGATGCGACAAAAATGATCCGTTTCCCTTCGTCCCCAAGGGATCACGTTTAGCCCTCCTTGCGGACTTTTTGCAGGTAGCGGTACACGCTGGGCTCCGAGATGCCCAACGCGGTGGCAGCGCAGGCCACGGCGCCCTTGAGCATGAACACCCCGTTGCCGTTGAGGTGGCGAATGACGTCCACGCGGTCGCTCTGACCAAGCGACGCTACATCCAGCCCGCGCGCGCTCAGCAACTCGGCAATGCTGCGGTCGATGAGCTCCTGGGTGGACTCCGAAAGGCTTTCGACCTCGATAGGGGCGGGCTCCGTGCGCGTCGGCGCTGCGTCGAAGCACGCCATGAGCTGCTGCGCCATGGCGTTGATGGAGCGTACGGTCGAGAGGTCGGTGTTGACGCAGAGCATACCGACGATCTCGTCATTCTCGCGGATAAAGTACGTCGCTGACTCCAACGTCTTGCCGCCGGCACCGCGCCCCTCGTAGCCCGTAATAAACGGCAGGTCGCGATACTTGGCGTCGTGCATGATCTTGAGCGCCAGATCGGTGGCGGGACCGCCGACCTTGCGGCCGCTCACGATGCCGTTGCGAATATCGACGATGGCGTGGTCGGGATCCGAGAAATCGTGCAGCACGATTTCGCTGTTTTTGCCGAGTATCTGCTCCAGAAAATCGACCATCGGCAAAAAGCGACGTACGGTCTCGTTCACGGGCAACTCCTTTGGGTGAAATCGGAAATGTTCATAACAATTTTTTCTCATGGTAACACGCTGCCCATCATCTCGTATATCCGCAGGTACATTGCGTAATACAGACGAACGGTAGGTATTTGGCGGTAAACGGTTGACCAAAAGAAAAGTTAGATGCTATTTTGACCAGACACTTTCCTGACCTGCGGAAATGCATTATCTCAGCTGAAGAATAGTCTGATAACAAAAAATTATTATTGAGAATGAGAATCATCTTTAATACGATATGCAACGAAGGCACAACCTCAACCCCGCACTGCGTCACAATAGAGCGTTAGATGCGAAAACAACTATTTCGAGGATTGGTGGTCAAATGACCCAGGAGACGGTTACGAACGGCACTGAAGCCCTGTTCACTCGCGAAGGCATGCCTCCCGTTAAGGAAATGATCCCGTGTGCCCTTCAGCACGTACTGGCATCGTTTGCCGGCATCATTACCCCGGCGGTCATCATGGCCGGCGTCTACGGCTTTAATAGCCAGCAGAGCACCGACATCATCCAGGTCGCGCTCATTCTTTCGGCGATCGATACGGCCCTTCAGGCCTTCGCTCCCTTCCGTCGCATCGGCGGCGGCCTGCCCATCGTCATGGGCGTTTCGTTCGCGTTCCTGCCGGCCCTGCAGGCCATGGGTGCCTCGGGCTTTAGCTTTGGTGCGCTGCTGGGCGGCGAGATCGTCGGCGGCGCCGTCGCGGTCCTCTTTGGTCTGGCCTACAGCAAGATCAAGTGGCTGTTCCCGCCCGTCGTGACCGGTACGGTCATCTTCTCCATCGGCGTTTCGCTGTATCCCACGGCCGTCAAGTATATGGCCGGCGGTATGGGTACGCCGCTGTGGGGCACTCCGCAGGCCTGGTGCGTCGCTCTTATCACCTTCGCCGTGGTCTTTGCGCTCGCCAACTTTGGCAAGGGCACGCTCAAGCTGGGATCCGTGTTCTTTGGCATGATCGTTGGCATGATCGTTTCGATCCCCTTTGGCATGATCGACTTCTCCAGCGTCGCCACCGCTCAGGTCTTCGCCCTTCCCAAGCTCATGCCCTACGCGCTCGAGTTTGATCCCGAAGTCTGCATTACCCTCGCCGTCGTGTTCCCCATGGTCGCCATCCAGGTTATCGGTGACGTCTCCGCCGCTTGCCTGGGCTCCATCGACCGTATGCCTACCGAGCGCGAGCTCTCCGGCGCTATCGTGTCCCAGGGCCTCACCTCTATGGTCGGCGGCCTGCTGGGCGGTCTTCCCACCAGCGCCCTTGGCCAGAACGTGGGCATCATCTGCTCCAACAAGGTCGTCAACAAGTGGGTCTTTGTGATCATCGCGGCCGTCTTTGCCATCGCCGGTCTGTTCCCGCAGCTCTCTGCCGTCCTTTCCGCTATCCCGCAGCCCGTTATCGGCGGCGCGACCGTCGGCGTCTTTGGCACCATCACCATGAACGGCGTGCGCATGTTCACCCGCGAGGGCCTCACGCAGCGCACTACCACCATCGTCGGCACCTCCGTCGTCTTTGGCCTGGGTATCTGGATGGCCAGCGGTTGCCTTGCCGGCGAGGGTATGCCCGCCTGGGTGTCCACCGTCATCGGTTCCAATGCCGTAACCCCCACCGCCATCATGGCCATTGTCCTTAACCTGATCCTTCCGCAGACGCCGGTCGTGGCTCAACACATCGATGCTGCCAAGGACGCTGCCGTGGATCTGGTCTTGCCCGAGAGCAAGAAGTAACCAATTCGGTGCTATTCGTCGGCGGGCGCATCGCCTCGTCCGCCGACGCCATGCGGCGCCAAGCCGCACTTCAAAGGGTTTGTCCCTTTGGTGAAGCGTTGACGGGAGAGGGCCCGTTTCCGGTGTAGGCCGGCGCTTCGCACTCCGCCATGTCAGAGGTGTCAAACCCCGCCTCTGATGTTGAAGGGAGCATCCATGCTTCTGGTCGCTAACGGTTCCGTTTTTACCCGCAACGCTCAGACCCCGTTTATTCCAAACGTTGCGGTCGCCATTGACGGAGATACGATCGTCGAAGTGGGCCCCGAGTGCGAGCTCAAGGCCAAGTACCCGGATGCCGAGTACGTCGACGCCCAGGGCAACCTCATCATGCCCGGACTCATCAACTGCCACACCCACATCTACTCGGGTCTGGCCCGCGGCCTTGCCATTAAGGGCTGCAACCCCACCAACTTCCTGGAGAATCTTGAGCAGCAGTGGTGGAAGATCGATGACAACCTGACGCTCGACGGCACCAAGGCCAGCGCCTATGCCACGATTTTGGACTCCATCCGCGATGGCGTCACCACGATCTTCGATCACCATGCGAGCTTCTGCGAGATCCCGGGAAGCCTCTTTACCATTAAGGATGCAGCTCAGGAGCTGGGCATGCGTTCGTGCCTGTGCTACGAGGTCTCCGACCGCCGCGGTCAGGAAAAATGCGACCAGGCAATTGCCGAGAACGCCGAGTTTGCCCAGTGGGCCGCCAAGGAGCGTCGCGATAACGACAACCACATGATTGCCGCCATGTTTGGCGGTCACGCCACCTTTACGCTGTCGGACGAGACCATGGATAAGATGGCCGAGGCCAACAACGGCCTGACCGGCTTCCACATCCATGTGTGCGAGGGCATGAATGACGTGTGGGACTCCCGCCTCAACCGCGGTGGCATCAGCCCCGTCGAGCGCCTGCTGCAGCACAATCTGCTGGGTCCCGACACCATGCTCGGCCACTGCATCCACGTGACGCCCGCCGAGATGGATATCGTCAAGGAGTCCGGTACCTGGCTCGTCAACAACCCCGAATCCAATATGGGCAACGCCGTGGGCTGCGCCCCCGTGCTCGAGTTCTTCCGCCGCGGCATCCCCGTGTGCATGGGCACCGACGCCTACACCCACGATATGCTCGAGAGCCTTAAGGTCTTCCTGATCATTCAGCGACACAACGCCGCCATGCCCAACGTGGGCTGGTGCGAGGCCATGACCATGCTGTTCGAGAACAACGCCAAGATGGCGAGCAAGTACTTCGATCGCAAGCTCGGCGTGCTCGAGGCCGGCGCTGCCGCCGATGTCATCGTCATGGACTACAAGCCCTTTACGCCGCTGAGCGAGGAGAATATCGACGGCCACATGCTCTTTGGCATGATGGGCAAAAACTGCCGCACCACCATCATCAACGGCCGCGTCCTGTACAAGGATCGCGAGTTCGTTGGCATTGATGAGGACAAGATCAACGCGTGGACCATGGCCGAGTCCAAGAAGCTCTGGAGCACGCTCAACGATCGAACCTACTAATTCACAAGTAGATTCGCGCGCGTCGGATGTTTCGCCGCATCCGACGCGCGCATAGGCGGCCTCCGCGGGGTCGCCGGCGCTGTGCTAGCGCTACACCGTATTTGCGCCCGCCGCGCGGTCTCGCCGGGCGTTACAGAGAGGAGCTCACTATGAGCGACATCATGAGGCCGATCCCGTTTTCGCAGCTGATGAACTGGATCATCGAGGAGCACAAGACCCAGGACGCCATCTTTGGCGTGCGTAAGATGGTCACGACCAACCAGGAGGGTGCGCTTCCCATTTTTGACGAGCGCATCGAGACTCCGTTTGGCCCGGCTGCCGGTCCCAATACGCAGCTGGCCCAGAACATCGTGGCCTCTTATGTGGCCGGTTCTCGCTTCTTTGAGCTCAAGACCGTCCAGGTTATGGACGGCGAGGAGCTCTCCAAGTGCGTCAACAAGCCCTGCATCGTGGCTCAGGACGAGTGCTACAACTGCGAATGGTCGACCGAGCTCGAGGTTCCGCAGGCCTTTGCCGAGTATGTGAAGGCATGGTTTGCCTGCCACCTGATCGCTCGCGAGTACGGTCTGGGCAGCCCGGACGGCTTTGTCTTCAACATGTCGGTGGGCTATGACCTGGAGGGCATTAAGAGCCCCAAGGTCGACGCCTACATCGAGGGCATGAAGGATGCCAGCGGCTCCGACGTCTGGAACGAGTGCCGTGCCTGGGCGCTTGCCAACCTGGACAAGTTTGAGCATGTCGACGCTGCGTTTGTCGAGTCCATCCCGGCGCGCGTCTCCAACTCCATCACCGAGTCTACCATGCACGGCTGCCCGCCGGCGGAGATCGAGCGCATCGCGACCTACCTCATCACCGAGAAGGGCCTCAACACCTACATCAAGTGCAACCCCACGCTGCTGGGCTATGAGTTTGCACGTCAGCGCCTCAACGAGCTGGGCTTTGACTATATCGTCTTTGATGACACGCACTTCCGCGAGGATCTGCAGTGGGCCGATGCCGTGCCCATGTTCGAGCGCCTGATTGTCCTGTGCGCCGAGCGCGGTCTGGAGTTCGGCGTCAAGCTGACCAACACGTTTCCCGTCGACGTGACCAGGAACGAGCTGCCTTCCACCGAGATGTACATGTCCGGCCGTTCGCTGTTCTCGCTGACCATCGAGGCCGCCCGCCGCATTACCGAGCAGTTCGATGGCAAGCTGCGCATCAGCTACTCCGGCGGTGCCACGGTCTACAACATCCGTGCCCTGTATGACGCCGGCATTTGGCCCGTCACCCTGGCGACTGACGTGCTCAAGCCCGGTGGTTACGAGCGCTTTAGCCAGATGGCCGGCGAGTTTACCGACCTGGACGGCAAGCCGTTTGAGGGCGTCTCGCTCGAGGCCGTGACCGCGATCCAGACCGACTCGCTCACCAACCCGCTCTACAAGAAGCCGCTGCGCCCGCTGCCCGATCGCAAGGTCGCCGGCAAGAGCCCGCTTTCCGACTGCTTTACCACGCCGTGCCGTACGAGCTGCCCCATCCAGCAGGATATTCCCGCCTACCTGGCGGCTGTTGACGAAGGTCGCTTCGAGGACGCGCTCAACATCATCATCGAGCGCAACGCCCTGCCGTTCATTACCGGCACCATCTGCCCGCATCCCTGCGGCCGTGCCTGCGAGCGTGCGTTTTACGAGCCCGAGGGCGCCCAGATTCGCGCCAGCAAGCTCAAGGCCGCCCGCGAGGCCATGGCCGCCGTGCTGCCCAAGCTGCGCGCCCAGGCCATCGCCAACGACGGCGAGCGCAACGTTGCCGTTATCGGCGGCGGCCCGGCCGGCCTGGCGACGGCGTTCTTCCTGACACGTGCCGGCGTGCCCGTCACCATCTTTGAGGCCCGCGATTCGCTCGGCGGCGTGGTCCGTCACGTCATCCCCGAGTTCCGTATCGCCAGCGACGATATCTCCCACGATGCCGAGCTCTGCCTGGCCTTTGGTGCCAAGGTGCAGCTCAACGCCCGCGTGGAATCCATCGACGAGCTCAAGGCCCAGGGCTTTACCGACGTGGTCGTGGCCACCGGTGCCTGGATGCCCGGCTCTGCGGGCCTGGGCGAGGGCGCCGAGCTCGACGTGCTGGAGTTCCTCGAGGCCGCCAAGAAGGGCGAGAAACTTGAGCTGGGCGAGGATGTCGTGGTCATCGGCGCCGGCAACACCGCCATGGACGCGGCTCGCGTGGCCAAGCGCCTGGCCGGCGTGAAGAACGTGCGCCTGGTGTATCGCCGCACCAAGAAGCAGATGCCCGCTGACGAGGAAGAGCTCGATCTTGCTCTTGCCGACGGTGTTGAGTTCTGCGAGCTGCTGGCCCCCAAGGCGCTTAACGGCGCCGTGCTGACCTGCGACGTTATGGAGCTTGGCGAGCCGGATGCAAGCGGCCGTCGCAGCCCCGTCGCCACGGGCGAGACCGTCGAGCTTTCCGCCACCACGGTGATCTGCGCCGTGGGCGAGGGCATCGATGCCAGCCTGTACGATGCCGCGGGCGTCGAGCACGACCGTCGCGGCCGCCTTGCCGCCACCTCCACCGGCGTCGAGGGCGTTTGGGCTGCCGGTGACTGCCGTCGCGGTCCGGCCACCGTGGTCGAGGCTATCGCCGACGCCGCCGAGGTCGCCCGTGCCATCGCCGGCGTGGACTTTAACAAGTACGTCGACTGCAACGAGCAGGCCGGCCGCGAGGACACCTGCTACGAGCGCAAGGGGTCGCTGTGCCGTGACAAGCGCAACTGCACCAAGACCCGCTGCCTGGGCTGCGGCTCGGTGTGCGAGGTCTGCTGCGACGTGTGCCCCAACCGCGCCAACGTGGCAATTAAGGTGCCGGGCCTGGCCAAGCATCAGGTCGTCCATGTCGACGGCATGTGCAACGAGTGCGGCAACTGCGCCGTGTTCTGCCCCTACCAGGAGGGTCGTCCCTACAAGGACAAGCTCACCCTGTTCTGGAGCGATCAGGACATGGAGAACTCCGAGAACGAGGGCTTCCTGGCCGTGGACGAGGACCACTTTAAGGTTCGCATCGCCGGCACGGTTCGCACCGTCTCGGTCGATGCCGTCAACACCGGTCTGCCCGAGGCCGTCCGCCTGACCATCAAGGCCGTGCGCGACAGCTATCCGTATCTCCTTAAGAAATAGGCGAGTCTCTTATGGCCAAATCCATTCAACATAACGTGGCCTACGTTGCCTGCGGAAGCGGCTGTGCCTCCGCAGGCGGCGACGCCCGCTGCAGCGAAGGCTGCATTGGCTGTGGCGCCTGCGTCACGGCCTGCCCCCACGGCGCCATTGCGCTGGTCGATGGCATCGCCCGCGTTGATCGCTCCAAGTGCACGGGCTGTGGCCTGTGCGGCATGGCGTGCCCGCAGCGCGTGATTGCCTTCGTTCCCGGCTACCAGAACATTCTGGTGCGCTGCAACAACACCGATAAGGGCGCCATTGCGCGCAAGATCTGCGACACGAGCTGCATCGGTTGCGGTATGTGCGCCAAAAAGTGCCCTGCCGGCGCTATCCGCATCGAGGACAACTGCGCCCATATCGACGGCGCGGACTGCCTGTCGTGCGGCATGTGCGCCGTCATCTGCCCGCATGGCGCCATTCACGACCGCACCGGCATCGCCGCCGGCGTGTAGAAGGGAATCACCATGGCACAGGAATTCACTTTTACCGTTAACGGCGTGGAGCGCACAACGACCCAAAACAAACCGCTGCTGCGCTACCTGCGCGACGACCTGCATATCCATTCCGCCAAGGACGGCTGCTCCGAGGGCGCCTGCGGTACCTGCACCATCCATGTGGACGGCGCGGCCGTCAAGGCCTGCGTGCTGACCACCGCCCTTGCCGCCGGCCGCAACATCGTGACCGTCGAGGGCCTGCCCGAGGACGTGCGCGAGGCGTTTGTGTACGCCTTTGGCGCCGTGGGCGCCGTGCAGTGCGGCTTTTGCATCCCCGGCATGGTCATGGCGGGCGCGGCGCTCATCGCCGAGGACCCCGAGCCCACCGAGGAGCAGATCAAGTACGCCATCCGCGGCAACGTCTGCCGCTGCACCGGCTACAAGAAGATTATCGAGGGCATTTCGCTGGCCGCTGCGGTGCTCCGCGGCGAAAAGCAGATCGACGAGGATCTGGAGCGCGGCGATGACTACGGCGTGGGCAAGCGCGCCTTCCGTATCGACGTGCGCAAGAAGGTGCTCGGCGAGGGCAAGTATCCCGACGACATCGACGAGCTCGATCAGCCGGGCCTGATCTATGCCAGCGCCGTGCGCTCCAAGTATCCGCGCGCCCGCGTGCTCTCCATCGACACCTCCAAGGCCGAGGCCCTGCCCGGTGTGGTGGGCATCCTGCGCGCCGAGGACGTGCCGGTCAACCAGGTCGGCCACCTTATCCAGGACTGGGACGTCATGATCGCCCAGGGCGATATCACCAGCTGCGTGGGCGATGCCATCGTGCTGGTGGTTGCCGAGGACGAGGCGACGCTCGAGAAGGCCAAGAAGCTCGTAAAGATCGATTACGAGCCGCTGGAGCCCGTGCGCAACATTGTCGAGGCCAAGGCCGCCGACGCCCCACGCCTGCATGACAGCTTCTTTGCCTTTGGCAACACGGTGGAGCTTAAGGACAACGTGTGCCAGAGCCGCCATGTGACGCGCGGCGACGCCGCCAAGGCGCTGGCAGAGAGCGCGTTCACCGTGACGCAGCGCTTTACCACGCCCTTTACCGAGCATGCCTTCTTGGAGCCTGAGTGCGCCGTCGCTTTCCCGTACAAGAACGGCGTCAAGGTGCAGTCGACCGACCAGGGCGCCTACGACACGCGCAAAGAGTGTGCCCACATGTTTGGCTGGGACAACGAGCCCGAGCGTGTGGTCGTCGAGACCATGCTCGTGGGTGGCGGCTTTGGCGGTAAGGAGGACGTTTCGATCCAGCACCTGGCCGCGCTTGCTGCCTATAAGCTCCAGCGTCCTGTGAAGTGCAAGCTCACGCGCGCTGAGTCGCTCGCCTTCCATCCCAAGCGCCATGCCATGGATGGCACCTTTACACTGGGCTGCGACGCCGAGGGCAACTTTACCGGCCTGGACTGCGAGATCAACTTTGACACCGGCGCCTACGCGTCGCTGTGCGGCCCGGTGCTCGAGCGCGCCTGCACGCATGCGGTCGGCCCCTACAAGTACCAGAACACCGACATTCGCGGTTTTGGCTACTACACCAACAACCCGCCTGCCGGCGCGTACCGTGGCTTTGGCGTTTGCCAGTCCGAGTTTGCACTCGAGAGTCTGATCGACCTACTGGCCGAGAAGGTCGGCCTGGATCCGTGGGAGATTCGCTACCGTAACGCCATCGAGCCGGGCGAGGTTTTGCCCAACGGCCAGATCGCCGATTGCTCCACGGCGCTTAAGGAGACGCTGCTCGAGGTCAAGGATGCCTATTACGCGCATCCCGGACACGCCGGTATCGCCTGCGCCATGAAGAACGCCGGCGTGGGCGTGGGCCTGCCCGATGCCGGCCGCTGCAAGATCCGCATCGAGAACGGCGTGGCCGTGGTCTACGCCGCTACGTCCGACATCGGCCAGGGCTGCAACACGGTCTTTTTGCAGGACGTTGCCGAGGCATGCGGTCTGCCGCTGAGCTGCATTGCCAACGGCGAGTGCTCCACCGAGAACGCTCCCGACTCCGGCACCACGTCTGGCTCGCGCCAGACGGTCGTGACCGGCGAGGCCGTGCGCGGCGCCGCCTTCCTGCTGCGCGATGCCATGGTTGGCATCGAGGCCGGTAAGCCCGCACCCGATACTCCCGTGAGCGCGCATGGCGACGGCGTCAAGATCGAGTACGACGACGGTCGCGCCTATCAGTTGCGCACGCAGGAGCTCGTCGCCGGTCAGGGTATGCATCCTCAGGATCCTGCGACCGCCATCAAGGCGCTCGAGGGATGCGAGTTTGGCTACGTGTACCTGGAGCCGACCGACAAACTGGGCGCGGATGTTCCCAACCCCAAGAGCCACATCTGCTACGGCTTTGCCACACATGTGGTCATTCTGGACGATGACGGCCGCGTGAGCGAGGTCTATGCCGCGCACGATTCCGGCAAGGTGGTCAACCCCATCTCCATCCAGGGTCAGATCGAAGGCGGCGTGCTCATGGGTATGGGCTATGCGCTTACCGAGGACTGGCCGCTCAAGGACTGCGTGCCCCAGGCAAGATACGGCACGCTCGGGCTGTTCCGTGCGCCCGAGATTCCGGATATCCACGCCATCTACGTGGAGAAGGACGAACTGCTGCCCGTCGCATACGGCGGCAAGGGCATCGGCGAGATCGCAACGATCCCCACGGCGCCCGCCGTGCAGAACGCCTACCGCGCGTTTGACGGCAAGCTACGCCCCGATCTGCCCATGGTGGATACGCCGTACAGCCGCGCCCGTCACCGCGGGTAGGGTAGAGCGCGGACGGTCATTGCTGACGGGCTGTTCGCGCTCAACACCAACTGCATATGCTGTGCCCTTGGCCCCAGCTCCATCGCGAGCCGGGGCCTTTTGTTTGGAGCGCCTCCGCATGCGGAAGCTGCGTCCCAGATTTCGGCTCCAGAATGGGACGTACTTTCCGGAACGGCTCTCAAGCGGAAATTGCATCCCGGAATCAGGCCTCAGAACGGGACACGCTTTCCGGCGGAGGCCTCAAGCGGAAGCTGTGCCCCAGAATCGAGCCCCAGAGTGGGACGTACTTTCCGGATCGGCCTTCAAGCGGAAACTGCGTCCCGGAATCGCTGCTCAGAATGGGATGTATTTTCCTCCTGAGCCTCTGACGGAAACTGCATCCCGGAATTCGGCTCCAGAGTGGGACACGTTTTCCGGAACAGCTCTCAAGCGGAAGCTGCGTCCCGTTCTGAGGCTTGATTCCGGGACACGCTTTCCGCTGGCCCGCCATCCGGAAAGCGTGTCTCGTTTTGAGCGTCCAGACTGGGACGCGCTTTCCGTTGGCGTGGCCGTTGGGAAAACGCGGCCCAGATAGGGGGATGCGATTCGGCGATGCGCGGCCTAGCGGCTCCTACAGCTCCACGTCGTTGAGCCATGTCGGTAGCGCGGTCTGCCGGATGCCTGCCGTCTGCAGCTTTTTGGCGAGCATTCCTGCCGAGCGGACCTCGTTCATGGTAAAGCGCAGCAGAGGGTGACCGTAGAGCGATAGGTGCGCCTCGCGCTGTCGTTCGGCAACGAGCGCCTCGGCGGTGGTGCGTCCGGCCAGCATGGTCTGGTCGGTATATTTGATGAGCCCGTCGAGCTCGCCCAGCGTGAGTTCCCGCGTCTGGCGCTCCCAGGCAAAGTCCGTTCGTATGGGCTTGGCCGAATCGAAGGGGTCCGTCAGCTCGTATTGAAGCCAGTCGGGCGCAAAGCCCGTCTCGATCATGACGGCTCGGGCGACCGATTCTCCACCGCTCTCGGCGCGGGCGTCGGCATATCGAAGTGTCGTGAGGGCAGTGCGAATCGCGCGACCATTGCGGGCGGTCGCTCGTTGTTCGACGGCCTCCATCAACTGCTCTCGCGTAAGGCCGAGCTTTGAGATCGCCGAATCGGCAATGGGCATGCCGTCTGCAAAGCCAGTTTGCAGCAGGCAATCTGTAGCCGTTTGGATGGGCGGCGTTACTGATGTGCCGGATAGACGGATTGCTCCGGCCGGCTCGATCTGATGCCGCTGAATATGCGCGCCCGGGCGAGCCGACGGCTTTGTCGAGCTACAGACATGCACAACGTTCAGATGTCGCCACGAGACCTCGAGCCCCAGCAGGCAGGCGGCCGAAAACGAGCAGAACGTCCAATCGGGGTGGATGATCGCAAGGGCGCGGAGGATTTCGCAATGGCGTTGCGCTCGGTTGAGTTCATCCCAGCGCGTTTTTCGCGCAAACAACCCCGGCATGGGCGAGACAACCGTGCCGCCGGTGCGCCGAAGGAGCGCTTTTCGGATCGCCGTGCTCGGGGGAATCAGACAGCGCCCCTCTTGTTCGGCTTGAGTGAGCAGTTGGTCGATGAGCTGGTCATTGCAATGGGTCATGAGCTACCGCCTCCTTTTGGGTAGCAAAAACGTATCAGCTGGAACTTGCCGCTCAGCTGACCAAAAGCTGACCAAAATCTAACCATGCAGGTAGATGGCCTGCTTTTGGCGACATATTTCTTGTTTGAATCGGTGGGCGGTAATCGGCGACCGTGAACGGTAGCTGGATATGAAGTCTTGGTAAGTTTCGGGACGTGTACTTTTTGAAAAAGAGCATTCTATCTGCTGTTTTGTGTTTCTGGATCGCATATTTGAAGGCATGTGATAAGGCCGGCGGACTGTCGCCTTGTATCTGCGGAAACTGTGACCCGGAATTGCCACTCGGAATGGGACGCGCTTTCAGGACAGCCCTCAACCGGAAACCGCATCCCAGATTTCGGCTCCAAACCGGGATGCGCTTTCCCGGCGGCGTTTCTGGCGGAAATTGCGCCCCGGAATGAGCGCTCAGAGTGGGACATGCTTTCCTAACGAGGCCGCATGCGGAAACTACGTCCCGGATTCGACGCTCAGGACGGGATGCCGTTTCCGATAGAGGCATGGGGTGGAAAGCCTCCCATTTCTAATGTTCAAGAAATGGGAGGCAGCTCATCGCGAGTCGGGGCCTTTTGTTTGGAGCGGAGGCAGCATCCCGGAATTCGGGCAATCCGGTGGTCAGGGGTTGAGCGAGCGTCGCGCTAAGGATGCCAAGCATAAAACCTTCAATGAGAATGGCGTAAAAACTACATTGAAAGTAGCGTAAAATCCGCATTGAGAATGGCGTAATTTCGCATATCGCATGATCGCCCGAGCTTGCACACGGCCTTTTGCGAGCTCTTGCCATGAACGAGAGCCAGGCTGTCACGTACAAGACGCTCATGAAGGATGCCTCGTACGGCGAGGCGGGTCCCGACGAGAGGACCATCGCTGCGTACCTGGACCTCTTCAACAGGCTCAAGCTGACCGAGGACCTGTGCGGATGGGAGCCGCCCATGCGCTCGAAGGCCCGCGTTCGCGTGCGCCCCAAGCGCTACTTCTGCGACCCGTTACTTGCGGCGACGTTGCTGGGGGCTACCCCTGAGCGGCTGCTTGGCGATATGCAAACGTTTGGGATGCTCTTTGAGAACCTCGTTCTGCGCGACGTGCGCGTGTTCCTTTCCACCTACGGCGGTGTCGACAACAGTGTCCATTATTTCCGAGATGAGAAGGGCCTTGAGGTCGATCTGATCGTTGAGCACGACGGGCGCTGAGGAGCCATCGAGGTCAAGCTGAGCGATGCGAAAGTAGACGATGGAGCGAGAAATCTCAAGGCGCTGGAGAGGAAAGTGCTCTCCAATCCTGCCGCCCAGAATGCCGCGCCGGCGTTTTTGCCGGTCGTGGTTGGAAAGGGGAGCATTGCCTACACACGCGACGACGGCGTGGCGGTGATCCCCGTGGCGGCACTTGGGGCGTAGTGTTTTTGCGGGCGTGCCGTGCTTCCTTTACCGAAAATCCATTTGGTAAACCCGGTGCCCGTGGGTAAAATAAGGTCGACGGCAGCCCAAGTAGTGAAGAGCTGGGCAGCGCCGTTGCTTGGATTAAGGGGTCATCGCCTTAGCGGCGTCGACCCCTCTTTTTATGCTTCGTATGCTGCTTGAGTGCCTCGGTAAGTCCGATAAGCGCCGTGAGGAGCGAGACCAAAGCGGTCAGGAGCTTCACAAAATCAGTCAGATCGGTCATGGGCATCACCTCCCGTCGCATGGAGGGCGCTGCCCGGCACATGGAACTGCCGTCAACAATAACCAGTCTATCAAACTGCAGCCATAAATACGAATATATGTTCGATAATAACAGCGACGTGACCATCTCAAAGCGCAGCTTTACGCAAGGATGCCGGAAAGCTGCACTGTGCGATTTCATGTCCGCACGGGCAGCTACACTTGCTGTGATATGACCGTTCGAGAAACGAGCGGCAAGCAACGGAGAGAGGCCCTAACCGTGTCAGCTGAAAAGATGCCGGGTGTCTCGGCTATCGATACGACGAACTTTGCGCGCCAGATTGTGCTGGACTTTGAGTTTGCGCCGGTGCCAAAGCAGCGTCAGCGCCGTGGACTGTGCAATGAGATTATCGAGGCCGGCACCGTCAAGCTCGATTACCACGGCAACGTTATGGGCGAGTTCTCGCAGTTTGTACAGACGGAATTTACCGAAGGCGTTGCGTTCCCCGTTCGCGAGCTCACAGGGATATCGGCCGTGGGCACCGCGATGGCCGATCCGCTCTACATGGTGATCAAAAGGCTCAGCGATTGGATCGGGCGCTACTCCGCCCAGGTGGTCTGTTGGAGCGGGGCGGATCGTCGACAGCTTTTGATCGAGTGCCAAGCAAAGCACATCGATCTTTCCGCATTTCCTACGGACTGGGCCGACCTGCAGGCGTTTTACACCTCGATCATGGACATGAGCAGCCACGGGTGCGTCTCTTTGAGTGACGCAGCGACGTGGTTTGGCATCGAGTTCGACGAGTCGACGGGTCACGCCCACAGCGCTCTGGCCGATGCGCGCGTGACCGCCAAGCTGCTCAAGCAGATGATGGACGGGGACTACCGCGTGAGCCCGCGCGCCCAGGAGGTCCGTCAACGGTGGGGGATGGGCGAGCGAGCTCAGACGCGCCTTTCCAGCAAGTGCTCCGAGCTGGGCGACCTGCTGCTAAAGCTGAAGGCGGAGGGGGTAGGCCTTTTGAGAACGCCATTCGGTTTGGCATGGCGGGGCTGTAAGCGCGAGCCCGCCCTGCTGTTTGAATCGAAGCGTCAACCAGTATGACGAGCTGTCTGGCCTGTCTGCCTACGCCCCCGCAATCCCGCGGGCCGCACTCAACAGCTCATACTCCCTCTGGCTCCACTAGTACAGCTCGGCCGTGCGTACGGCGTCGCGGCACAGGTCCAGGAATGCCTCGGCTCCCTCGCAGAAGCACTCTCGGGCAAAGGCGCCGGATCCGTCCGCAACGCATATGCCGTCAGCAAAGAGCTTCCAGCTAGACGGCTCGCGAGAGTCGTCTCCAAGCAGCTTGATCTGCAGCACGTGCGGGCTGCCGGCGGCGCAGAGTTCTTCCTAGAGCACCTGCACCGTAAAGCGCATCTGGTGGGAGAGGCTGCTCTTGATCATGGCCGAGGCGTAGCCATTTGGCTTATCCAGAAGATGCATGTGATTCGGTTTGACGATCAGGTTGTGGAAGTTACGCTCGCTGCGCACGGAGAAATTGTCCATACGGACTCCTTTCATCGATGTTGGCAGGGCCACCGTGCCTCTTGGCCGGTTGGCGTCGGGATCGTGGAGCCAACTCTCTACCCCGACTCTGGATAAAATGCGCCCGCTCCTTGCGGGCAAGAGGAAGTCTATCAACGTGTACGGACAGAAATCAAGCGCCGCCTGCGAAATGACGCGTGAACGGCGTTGGTTTCCCAAGTGATTATTCGGCTTTCATCCGGAAAAGTGTCGAAATCAGCCGTGTAAAAGTACGGAAAAGTGTCGAAATAGGCACCTTAAAACTTCGGAAAAGTGTAGCTGGATGACAAAACAGCACTTAGAAGCCGGTGCTGGATGCGGGATCCTGCGGCCGCCTTCAGCTCTCGCTACTCATCGTCTCCGTCGTTGGGGTCGCCCTTGAGGGTGTTGATGTCCAGGTACTCGTCATCGTTCTCTTTTTGCTGGGTCTCCGACTCCGCTTGGGTGGGGCCGGAGAACAGCCGGAATCCCTCAAACGCAATGACGCCGAGCAGGGCAATGACAATGGCGATAAAGGCAACCTTGACTGCCTGCGGAAATTCCGAAAAACGCAGCGCCTTTTCCTCGGCGTAATAATCGGCGAAGCGCTCGTCGCCCGTGCTTTTGGTATACGCCGGCGCGGACGCGGCCTCCGGGTCATATTCCGGTGCAGGCGTGGCAGCGTACGGATCGTTGAGATAATCGCTCGATGCGGTGCCATAATCCTCGGTCTCGATGCGATCGGTGCCAGCATAGCCATCGGAATAATCGGAATATGCCGCACCGCCCTCATAGTCCGCGGCGCTCGTGTTGGCGGCAAAAAGCGGGTTAACTGGAACGTCGAGCGCCGGCATGCCGGTAGAGGTCTCATCCAGATCGGCTGCAGCCCAGGAATCGTAGGCAACCTGATGGGCAACGGGCTCATCGAGCCTTGTGACCGGAGACTTGCGTGCCGCAGGAACGGGCAACTGCTGGGCGCTGTACATAACGGTGCTGTCGGCCGATTTGCTCCGCGTCGCCGCAGCGAGAAATGCCGCCGTCTCGGACGGGTCGCTTGCGGGGCGGGGAGCGGGTGTGGGCGCCGAAATGGGTGCGGGCGTAGACGCGGGCGTCGAAACAGGCGGCTGCGCAGGAGTCGGCGCAGATGCGGGCTTAGGCGCAAGTGCGGGATTGGGGCTTGACGGGCGAGCCCCGCCGCCCATGAGTTCGTCGGCGGTCCACGGGCGATCATCCATCACGTCGTCAAGGCTCAGCGAAAACAGGTCGTCTTCACCCTCATCGAACATGCGGTGCACATGTCCACCAATTGCCGGAATCAATCCGCGACCGGTGCATGATGCCTTGCTCAACGCCATTCTGTTCCACCCTTTCGAAATACTAATGACATCGATTATATGGAACTTCCCAAGCGGCTCGGTCTTGGATTCATGCTTTCCAGAACTCGCGCCCAAAAGGGGAGGGACAATCCAGGCGAGTGCCTACTTGTCGTCGGCCGCCGCCTTGGCCTCATTGAGGTAGCTATAGAAGCTGTACTTGGAGATGCCAAAGAACTCGCAGGCGCGCTCGCTCGACTTGGAAATGAGGAAGGCGCCGCGACGGTCGAGGTAGCCAATGGCGCGAATGCGCTCATCTTTGGTCATGAGCGCCGCGGGCTTGCCCACAAACTGCTCGCACTCGTGCAGCAGGTCCTCGAGCAGGTCGCCGATGTTCTTGGTAATTGGCTCTGGCTCGGTGTAGCCCGTGCCGCCGGTGCCGGTAAAGGCGTCGAGCGAACGCTCAAAAGCCTTCATAAGCGTAATGTCAAAGTTGATGCCCAAAATGCCGACGGGCTTGCCTTCGTCGTTGCGGATAAAGATGGTCGAGGACTTGAGCAGCTTGCCATCGGTGGTTTTAGTGAGGTACGGCTCGCGGTCGTGTACGTCGGTGGTGCCCTCGTGCATGGACTCAAACACGATATGGCTGGGGCCGTCACCCAGTTTGCGCCCGCTGACGTGGCCATTTTCGATCACTACGATGGAGTGGTCCACGTCCTCGGTCTCCAGATCGTGGACGACGACTTCGCAGTTGGGGCCAAATTGGAGCGCCAGACCGTGTGCAAGGCGCTTGTAAAACTCAATCTGTGCGGGGGTCATGGGTGCCTTCCTAAAAATTTGTTTGGGCACACTTTGCCATAAACCACACTTGTTCGCAAATAACGAAAGCGTTGCTGCGTTATGTGACCGTTTGGCGGCGAAAAGGTACCGATTGCGGCAACAAACAATTTGTTAGGTTATCCAATCAAAAAGTGTGATAGAACATTGCTAACAAACTTTTTGTTTGGCATCCACATAAAAGTTCAGCCGTGTGAATGGGATCGGGCTGAAACGCGTATGCGGGGGCCGGCAAGAGAGGACTTAAGGAGTTCACCGTATGGCCGATAAGATCCAGTGGGCGGGCAACACGATGCCCAAGAGCGATGACAAGCACTTGGGAATCATGAGCCTCGACCACGTGAAGAAGGCCCGCGCCTTCCACCAGTCGTTCCCTCAGTACACCGTTACTCCGCTTGCCCGCCTGGACGGCCAGGCCGCGCGCCTGGGCCTGTCCAACCTGTGCGTTAAGGACGAGAGCTATCGCTTTGGCCTCAACGCCTTTAAGGTCCTGGGCGGCTCGTTTGCCATGGCCAACTATATTGCCGACGAGACCGGCAAGGACGTTGCCGACTGCACCTTCGATTACCTGACCTCCGATCAGCTGGCCGAGGACTTTGGCCAGGCTACCTTCTTTACCGCCACCGACGGCAACCATGGCCGCGGCGTGGCATGGGCTGCCAACAAGCTGGGCCAGAAGGCCGTCGTGCACATGCCCAAGGGTTCCACCAAGCCCCGCTTCGATAACATTGCCGCCGAGGGCGCCACGGTGACCATCGAAGAGGTCAACTACGACGAGTGCGTGCGCATGGCCGCCGCCGAGGCCGACGCCTGCGAGCGCGGCGTCATCGTTCAGGACACCGCCTGGGAGGGCTACGAGAAGATCCCGTCCTGGATCATGGAGGGTTACGGCACCATGGCTTCCGAGGCTGCCGAGCAGCTGCGCGAGATGGCTATCAACCGCCCGACGCACGTCTTTGTCCAGGCTGGCGTAGGCTCGCTCGCCGGCGCCGTGGTGGGCTACTTCACCAACCTGTATCCCGATAACCCGCCCACCTTCGTCGTGGTTGAGTGCGCACCGGCCGCCTGCCTGTACAAGGGCGCTGCCGCCGGCGACGGAGATCCGCGCATCGTGGACGGTGACATGCCCTCCATCATGGCCGGCCTGTGCTGCGGCGAGCCCAACATCTTGGGCTGGGATATCCTGCGCAACCACACCACCGCCTTCGTGTCCTGCCCCGACTGGGTCACCGCTCGCGGCATGCGCACCCTGGGCGCTCCCGAGAAGGGCGACCCGCGCGTCATCTCCGGCGAGTCCGGCGCAGTGACCACCGGTCTGGTCGAGACCCTCATGCTCGACCCCGAGTACGCCGAGCTCAAGGAGCTCATCGGCCTGGACAAGACGAGCTCCGTGCTCTGCTTCTCCACCGAGGGCGACACCGATCCGGATCAGTACCGTCGCATCGTCTGGGAGGGCGAGTACCCGACTTGCTAGCAGGCTGACCTGTCCGGAGGCAGCCGGAGGACTTTACTCCCTGCTCGGACAGTCCTGCTCGCACGGAGAGCACATTAAGTGCTCTCCGGCTCGTGCGGAACTCGCGACGGAGCAAAGTCCTCCGTCCGCCTCCTATGGTTGCTTGCTTGCCGGGTGCTCGACCTCACGCTGCTTGGCACAAGTGATCTATCTGAAATATCTACCTGTAGGTAAACCCTTGTAGAAAGGTTGACTGTTATGACTAAGGAACTCGATTTCGAGGCAATTAAAAACGCTGCTGAGTCTCACCGCGCTGACATGACCCGCTTCCTGCGCGCCATGATCTCGCACCCCTCTGAGTCCTGCGAGGAGGGCGAGGTTGTCGCTTGCATCAAGGCCGAGATGGAGAGCCTTGGCTATGACGAGGTCAAGGTCGATGGCTTGGGTAACGTCATGGGCTTTATGGGCGAGGGCGACAAGATCATCGCCATCGACTCCCACATCGACACCGTCGGCATCGGCAACATCGAGAACTGGGATGCCGATCCCTATGAGGGCTACGAGACCGACGAGATCATCTACGGCCGCGGCGGCTCTGACCAGGAGGGCGGTATGGCTTCTGCTACCTACGCTGCCAAGATGATGAAGGACATGGGCCTCATCCCCGAGGGCTACAAGATCATGGTCGTCGGCACCGTCCAGGAAGAGGACTGCGACGGCATGTGCTGGCAGTACATCTACAACAAGGACGGCATTAAGCCCGAGTTCGTCATTTCCACCGAGCCTACCGACGGCGGCATCTATCGCGGTCACCGCGGCCGCATGGAGATCCGCGTCGACGTTCACGGCACCTCCTGCCACGGCTCCGCTCCCGACCGCGGCGACAACGCCATTTACAAAATGGCCGACATCATCGCCGACGTCCGCGCCCTCAACAACAACGGCTGCGACGAGTCGACCGACATCAAGGGCCTCGTCAAGATGCTCGACCCCAAGTACAACCCCGAGCACTTCGAGGACGCCCGCTTCCTGGGCCGCGGCACCTGCACCGTCAGCCAGATCTTCTACACCAGCCCCAGCCGCTGCGCTGTCGCTGACTCCTGCGCCATCTCCATCGACCGTCGCATGACCGCCGGCGAGACCTGGGAGTCCTGCCTGGACGAGATCCGCAACCTGCCGGCCGCCAAGAAGTACGGCGACGACGTGAAGGTCTCCATGTACATGTACGACCGTCCGTCCTGGACCGGCGAGGTTTACGAGACCGAGGCTTACTTCCCCACGTGGATCAACAAGGAGACCGCTCCGCACGTCAAGGCCCTCGTCGACGCCCACAAGGCCATGTTCGGTGACGAGCGCATCGGCTGCGAGCCCAGCATGGACAAGCGCACCGGTCGTCCGCTGTGCGACAAGTGGACCTTCTCCACGAACTGCGTTTCCATCCAGGGCCGCTATGGCATCCCCTGCGTTGGCTTTGGCCCGGGTGCCGAGTCTCAGGCTCACGCTCCCAACGAGGTCACCTACAAGGACGACCTGGTCACCGCTGCTGCCATGTACGTGGCTGCCCTGAACCTCTACGATCCGAGCCAGGCCGATGGCGACGCTACCGTGTTCCGCGCTGGTCTGACCAACAACAAGATCGACTAGTCCCATTCCTTGATCTTGTTGAGCCGGGGACAGCCTGTGTCCCCGGCACCCCCTGTTGACTTGGGGCCCGCGGTCGTTATCTCCCATGCTTCCTCAACGGTAGCGGGTCCTCGTCATAGTGCTCTGCATGTTCTAGCCACACGCGCATGCCGGGGCACATCCACTCATTGCGATCGTTTCACCTTTAGAAAGGACATTTACATGGACGCTAAGTTTACCGAGCTCGTCGAGCAGCTGAACGGCCTCGATTTTAAGGGCATGTACGGCAGCGACTTCCTGCACACCTGGGACAAGACCACCGATGAGCTCAAGGCGCTCTACATCGTCGCCGACGCCCTGCGCGAGCTGCGCGAGAACAACGTTTCGTCCAAGATCTTCGATTCGGGTCTGGCCGTCTCGCTGTTCCGTGACAACTCCACCCGTACGCGCTTCTCCTTCTCTAAGGCAGCCAACCTGCTCGGCCTTGAGCTGCAGGACCTGGACGAGAAGAAGTCCCAGATCGCTCACGGCGAGACCGTCCGCGAGACCGCTACCATGATCTCCTTCATGGCCGACGTCATTGGCATCCGCGACGACATGTACATCGGCAAGGGCGACGCCTACATGGCCGAGGTCTCCGAGTCCGTGCAGCAGGCCTACGAGGACGGCGTTCTGGATCACCGTCCCACGCTCATCTCCCTGCAGTCCGACTCCGATCACCCCACGCAGTCCTCTGCCGACATGCTCTACCTCATCAACGAGTTTGGCGGCCTCGAGAACCTCAAGGGCAAGAAGGTTGCTGTCACCTGGGCCTACTCGCCCTCTTACGGCAAGCCGCTGTCCTGCCCGCAGTCGCTGATCAGCCTGCTGCCCCGCTTTGGCATGGACGTCACCCTGGCCCACCCCGAGGGCTACGACCTCATGCCCGAGGTCGTCGAGCGCGCTAAGGGCTACGCCGCCGAGTCCGGCACCACCTTTAAGCAGGTCAACACCATGGCCGAGGCCTTCGAGGGCGCCGACATCGTGATCCCCAAGAGCTGGGCTCCGTTTGCCGCCATGGAGAAGCGTACCAACCTGTACGCCGAGGGCGACGACGCCGGCATCGCTGCGCTCGAGAAGGAGCTGCTCGCTCAGAACGCTACGCATCAGGATTGGTGCTCCACGACCGAGCTCATGGAGAAGACTGCCAACGGCCAGGACACCATCTTTATGCACCCGCTGCCCGCCGACATCTCCGGTGTCTCTTGCGAGCACGGCGAGGTCAACGCCGACGTCTTCGACATGCACCGTGTGGGCATGTACAAGGAGGCCAGCTACAAGCCGTACGCTATCGCAGCCATGATGTTCCTGCAGAAGGTTGCCGATCCCGCCGCTACCCTCAAGGCCCTCGACGAGCGCAACACCGCCCGTTGGTTCCAGGCCTAAAGCCGGGTTGAGGTAAGCCATGTAAAAGGGGCACTCTGCCAACCGGCGGGGTGCCCCCTTTTTTGCATCGTGGGCGTGCGGGATAAGCGCTTTCGATGCAGATGCCCCACGGCGCGAGTTATGGGTACGATGGTTTCAGGGGAGGTATCGCCATGAAACTTGGTTGCGTCATTATGGCCTCGGGCGAGGGCAAGCGGTTTGGCTCTAACAAGATGCTCGCCGATATCTATGGCGAGCCGCTGATTGCCCGGACCATCGATTCGGTCCCCGGGGGCTTTGATGTTGTGGTTTCGACGCGTTGGCCCGAGGTCGCTCAGATTTGCGAGGACAAGCATTGCCCGTGCGTGCTGCACGATGGCGAGTTGCGCAGCGAAAGCGTCCGTGCGGGCCTTTCGTGGGGAGTCGAACGCAACTGGAAAGGTTGCCTCTTTTTGCCGGGCGACCAGCCGCTCGTGAGTTTGGATTCTTTTGAGGCTATGGTTCGTGCATTTGACGAGCGTGGCCGCAAGCATCCGGTGCGTCTTGCGTGCAACGGTGAGCCTTCGAGCCCGGTGCTCTTCCCAAGGCGACTGTTCCCTTCGCTCGTGCTTCTCGAGGGCAAGGACGGTGGTGGGTCGATTATCAAGGGCCGCACCGACGTTGCGTTAGTCGAGGCGCGTGCCTACGAGCTGTGGGACGTCGATACCGCCAAGGGACAGCGACGCATAACGGAGCATATCGCCGCCTGCTCGTATTTTGATCGCGTGGCCAACTGCATCAATCAATAAGGAGCAATTATGATCATCATCAAAAACGGCGCGCTCGTGACGCCCCAGGGGCTTCGCCGCGCCGATCTTGCCATGGAGGGCGACAAGATTGTGCGGATCGCCGCAGCGATTGAGCCGGCCGAGGGCGATACCGTCCAGGACGCCACGGACTGTTGGGTGTTCCCCGGCTTTATCGACGGCCACACGCACATGCAGTGCTGGACCGGCATGGATTGGACGGCCGATAGCTTTGAGACCGGTACGCGTGCGGCTGCCTGCGGCGGTACGACGACCATCGTGGACTACGCGACGGCCGATCGCGGCGTGACCATGCCCGATGCCCTTGCCGAGTGGCATCATCGCGCTGACGGCACCTGCACGGCAAACTACGCTTTTCATATGGCACTCGCCGAGTGGAATGAGCGCAACCGCGCCGATCTTTCGGCCATGCGCGAGGCGGGCGTGTCGTCGTTTAAGACCTATTTTGCCTATGACCACCTGCGCTTGGACGATGCCGAGACGCTCGAGGTGCTGGAGGAGCTCAAGCGCGTGGGCAGTATCCTGTGCGTGCATTGCGAGAACGGCACGTTGGTGAATGAACTGCAGAAGCGCGTGTACGAGCAGGGGGTTCATGGGCCCGAGGGGCATGCGCTCAGCCGTCCGGACGTGTGTGAGGCCGAGGCCGTGAGCCGCCTGCTGTATCTGGCGCACTTGGCCGGGGACGCTCCGGTCAATGTGGTGCATCTTTCGACCAAGCTGGGACTCGAGGCCATCCGCGCTGCCAAAGCACGCGGGCAGAAGAATATCTATGTCGAGACCTGCCCTCAGTATCTGATGCTCGACGACACCTGCTATCTGGAGCAGGGCGAGGACGGCTTTGCGGGCGCCAAGTACGTGATGAGCCCGCCGCTGCGCCATGCCGGTGACCGTGCCGCGCTGCGCGAGGCGCTTGTGGCTGGCGAGATCGATACTATTGCGACCGATCATTGCAGCTTTAACCTGCACGGGCAAAAGGACCGAGGACGCGATGATTTCCGCGCGATTCCCAACGGCGGGCCCGGCGTGGAGCATCGTCCCGTTGCGATTGCCACGAGCTTTGAGGGACAGCTGGGTCCCGAGGATCTGTGCCGCTTGATGAGCGAGAATCCGGCGCGCGTTTTTGGCATGTATCCGCGCAAGGGCTGTCTTGCCGAGGGCGCCGATGCCGACGTATGCGTGTGGGATCCGTGCGCGCGTTGGACGATCAGCGCCGCGACGCAGCATCAGGCCGTGGACTACACGCCGCTCGAGGGCTTTGAGGCACATGGCCGCGCCAAGGCCGTGTTTGTGAACGGCGTGCTGGCGGCACGCGACGGCGAGCCCACCGGAGCCCAACCCGGCCGCTACGTGCCCCGCTAGCGGCAAAGATGTCGTGTTCCCTCCGCAGTTGCGGTGAAATACGGACTGTTTGCGGCCATTAGGTGGCCAAACAGTCCGTATTTCACCGCAACTGCGGAGACTGGGGCTGGCTACTTGAGGTTGGTGGCGACGACGGGGCGGCCGAGGGCTGCCTCGAAGCGGTCGGCCATCGTGGGGTCGCTGAGCGTGTCAACTTGGTTGAGCATGACGCGTGCGGTGCTGAGTTTCAGCGCCTGCATCTCGGCATTGAGCACCTGGGCGACGCGCTCGGGCGTGGCGATGTCGGTGAGCTCGCAGCCGCAACGCTCGCAAAAGAGCTCGGGGCGGTGGACGGCTTCGTTGATGGGCTTGCTGAGTCCCGAGGCGCCGACGAGCCAGATGACGTTTGCCGTGGCGGCGGGAATTACCGGCTCCCAGGCGGCATGCGCCTTGAGCGGGAGCCGCTTGCTGCCGTCCGCCTCGGCCAGGACGTAGTCAAAGCGCTGCGCCAGCTGGTCGAGCGGCTCGGCAGGGGAGGAGAGCTTGCCCGTCTCCGGGTCCAAGACGCCTGCCTGGCAGATGCTCCCGCGCGTAAGGCCAGCGCAGGCCTCGCAGGTGCAACCGGGGACATGCGAGGCGCCCGGCTTCCAAGGCGCGGCGTCCAGGCGACGATTCGACCCGTCCCATGGCACGCCGGCAACGGGAAACATATGTGTGGTGGTGCAGAGAAGCACGCGGTCGCCAGCGCGCATGAGCTCAAGACCCAGCGTCTTTAGCAAGGTCGACTTGCCACCGCTGCCGATAATCGCGGTAATGCCCGGCTCGATCCTGAGCGCCGAGGCAAGATTGCCGCTAACCGTTTCCATCTGTTCACCGCCGTATAATACTGTGATAATAAATAATCATCAGAGTAGCGGTCGAACCGCTTTTGCTCTGCTCAAACCGTAGCACAGGGAGGTGCCCCGGGAATGCTCGTTTATGTTCGCGGCGCCGGCGATATCGCCACGGGCGTCGCCGCTCGCTTGGTGCGCGCCGGCGTGTCGGTCGTTATGGCCGATATCGCGGTTCCCACGTGCATCCGCCGCACAATCTGTTTTTGCGAGGCCATTCGCCTGGGCGAGGTCGAGGTCGAAGGCATTCGCGCTCGCTTGGCACAGACGCCGGCTGAGGCGCTTGCGATTACCGATGCTGGAGACGTTGCCGTCGTGGTGGACCCTCAGGCCAAGATGCTCGACGAGCTGAAACCTGCGGCTGTGGTCGACGCGATTCTGGCCAAGCGCAATCTGGGCACCACGCGCGACATGGCGCCTGCCGTCATCGCTGTGGGGCCGGGCTTTACCGCGCCGGTTGACTGCGACGCCGTGGTCGAGACCATGCGCGGGCATTTTTTGGGTCGCGTCATTACCCAGGGCTCACCCCAGCCCAACACGGGTGTGCCGGGCATGATCGGCGGATACGGCAAGGAGCGTGTTATCCACAGCCCCGCCGCCGGCGTGTTTCGGTCCGACCGCGCAATCGGCGACATCGTGAGCGCCGGAGACGTGATTGGCTACGCGGGCGATACGCCCATGTACACGCAGATCGATGGCTGCCTTCGCGGGCTTTTGGCGAACGGCGTGCAGGTGACTGAGGGCTTTAAATGCGCCGATGTCGATCCGCGCGGCGATGCCAGCTATATCAACTACATTTCGGACAAGGCGACGTCGGTCGGCGGCGGCGTGCTCGAGGCACTCGCTATGCTCACCGATATCTTTAGAGGATAGAAGGCGGCAATGGAAAAGCTCGATGTTGTGAATGCGGCGCTTGCCGCCCTGCGTGCTGGCGAGACGTGCGAGCTGGTGGTCGTGGCCGGTACGGCGGGTTCGTCCCCGCGCGGTGTGGGCGCCTGGATGGCCGTCTTTGCCGATGGCAGCCAGGCGGGCACTATCGGCGGCGGCAAGATTGAGCTCTTTGCACTGGATGAGGCGCGCGAGCTCCTGGGCGCGGGACAGTCGCGTCTGGTCCGCTACACCATGGGCGGCGAGAACTCCGATACCGGCATGATCTGCGGCGGAGCCATCTGCCTGTGCTACCTGCATCTGGATGCGACCCAGGCACCGTTGTTCCAGTCGGTTGCCGACGTCTTGGCCTATCGGCGCATCGGCGACTTCGTCATCGACTTTGAGCCGTTTATCGCAAGCGCGCTCGAGGGCGATGTGGTTGAGTACCATGGCGAGACATCGCGCCATACCATTGCCGGCTGCCCCGAGCTTTCGCTGGTGGAGGAGGGGAGTAAGGTCACCTACACCAACGCCGCCTCCGAGATTCCCCCGGCGCACATCGAGACGCTCTGCCCCGAGGGCCTGACCTATATCTTTGGCTGCGGACACGTGGGCGCTGCGACGGCGCGGGTGCTCACGGCGGCGGGCTTTGCCGTCGTGGCTTGCGACGACCGCCCCGGCACGTTGACGCCCGAATGGGTGCCCGGTGTCTACGACCGTCGTCTGGTCGACTACAAGAACCTGAGCAAGCAGTGCCCCATCGGCCCGCGCGACCTAGTGGTCGTCGCCACGGCGGGTCACAAGTCCGATATCGACGTGGTGATTCAGGCCATGCGTGCCAAGCCCGCCTATCTGGGCTGCTTGGGTTCGCGCCGTAAGACGGCCTTTGTGCGCGCCCGCCTGGAGCAGGAGGGCTTTACGCAGGACCAGATCGACGGGCTGCACCTGCCGATCGGCGTTGCCATCGAGGCGGAGGATCCCGAGGAGATTGCCATCTCCATCGCTGCCGAGATGATCCACCTGCGCCGCACCAAGCTCGTCCCCCGCAAGCGCTAATCGCATCCCCATATATGAGTTGCGGTGGAATAGGGACTGTTTAAGCCTTTTAAGCCATCAAACAGTCCCTATCTCACCGCAACTGCTGTTTTCCTCCGTGCCCTAGGGATCAATTTGTGCGGGGGAGTTGTGGAGTTGTGCAGGCAGACGAGGTTTTTCTGGAAATACGGTCCCGATGCGCGTATAGTACCGATTGTTTTGTCGGCTCCTGCTGCGTCGAGTCCAAACCGCGAAATGCCATGAGCGGCGCGGATGCAGTCAGGAGGCACGAGGACAACCCATCGTGGCCACGCCCCGTGCTTAAAACCCCAAGAAGGAGTGAACAATGGCAGAAGAGAAGTATGTGCCGCGTCTGAAGACCAAGTACAACAACGAGGTTAAGCAGCAGCTTCAGGACAAGTTCCAGTACGAGAACGTCATGATGATCCCCAAGTTTGAGAAGATCGTCGTAAACATGGGTGTCGGCGAGGCCGCTACCGATTCCAAGGCCATCGACGGTGCCGTGCGCGACCTGCGCGCCATCACCGGCCAGCAGCCGATGATCACCCGTGCCCGCAAGTCCATCGCTACCTTCCGCCTGCGCGCTGGTATGCCGATCGGCTGCAAGGTTACCCTGCGTGGCGACCGTATGTGGGAGTTCTTCGATCGTCTGACCTCCGTCGCGATCCCCCGTATCCGCGACTTCCGCGGCATCTCCGCCAAGAGCTTCGACGGCCGTGGTAACTTCTCCATGGGCGTCACCGAGCAGCTCATCTTCCCCGAGATCGACTTCGACTCCGTCGATCACCAGCGTGGTATGGACATCACTTTCGTGACCACCGCCAACACCGATGAGGAGGCCAAGGCCCTTCTGGACGCCTTCGGTTTCCCGTTCAAGAAATAGGTTCACCTGCCCTATGAGCGCCGTTCCCAGAAGGGGGCGGCGCTTGGGGCGAACAATACTCTATGTGAGGAGGATATAAGTGGCTAAGACATCGATGATCGTCAAGTGCAATCGCAAGCAGAAGTTCTCTACTCGTGAGTACACGCGCTGCCAGCGCTGCGGCCGTCCGCACTCTGTGTACCGCAAGTTCGGCCTGTGCCGTGTCTGCTTCCGCGAGCTTGCACTCAAGGGCGAGCTTCCCGGCGTTAAGAAGGCCAGCTGGTAAGTCACTACCAGCGTTTCAAGCATCAGTTTGGAACAGGGAAAACGCGCTAAAAAGGCTTTGCCGTTAAGGGCGGCGAAGAACCAAGAGCACGTGTTCATCAAGAACGAAGGAGAATCTGTATGAACCTTACAGACCCGATCGCAGATATGCTTACGCGCATCCGTAACGCTAACTCTGTGAACAAGGCCACGGTCTCCATGCCGAGCAGCAAGAAGCTCGTCGAGATCGCTCGTGTTCTGCACGAGGAGGGCTACATCGAGGGCTACGATGTCGAGGACACCGTTCCCCAGAAGACTCTGCACATCACGCTTAAGTATGGTCCCAAGAAGGCTAAGGTCATCAACGGCATCCGCCGCATTTCCAAGCCGGGCCTGCGTAAGTACACCGGCGTTGCCGACATGCCCCGCGTCCGCGGTGGCCTTGGTACCGCCATCATTTCCACCAGCCATGGCGTCATGACCGACCGCGATGCTCGCAAGCACAACGTCGGCGGCGAGATCATCGCTTACGTCTGGTAATTCGCTCGGTAGGTAGAAGGAAAGGAGATCACCGTGTCTCGTATCGGTAATAAGCCTGTCCAGATTCCCGCCGGAGTCGAAGTGGCAGTCAACGGCAACAACGTTGTCGTCAAGGGCCCCAAGGGCCAGCTCGAGCTCGATGTCTTTGAGAAGCTCGCTATCAACGTCGAGGACAACGTCCTCACCGTTTCCCGTCCCGACGACGAGCGTGAGACCCGTGCCCGCCACGGCCTCACCCGCGCCCTCATCCACAACATGGTTGTTGGCGTTTCCGAGGGCTTCGAGAAGAAGCTCGAGCTCGCCGGCGTCGGTTACCGCGTGCAGCAGAAGGGCAAGAACCTCGAGTTCTCCCTGGGCTTCTCGCACCCCGTGATCGTCGAGGCTCCCGAGGGCATCACCTTCGAGGTTCCCGACAACACCCACGTGAACGTCAAGGGTATCAACAAGCAGCAGGTCGGTCAGATCGCCGCTGAGATCCGCGGCCATCGTCCTCCCGAGCCTTACAAGGGCAAGGGTATCCACTACGTTGGCGAGCACATCCGCCGCAAGCTGGGTAAGGCCGCCAAGTAGTCGTAACCGACTCACTCGCATAAGACCAGCACCCCGTCAGGTGCTGGCAAGATCAACCTTTTTAGGAGTTTACGTATGAACAAGCATAAGGCGAAGCTGGAAGGCCTCAAGCGTCGTCAGCGTCGTGTTCGCGGCAAGGTCTCGGGTACCTCCGAGCGTCCGCGTCTTCGCGTGACCCGTACTAACGCCAACATCTATGCCCAGATCATCGACGACAGCAAGGGCTCCAGCCTGACGCTCGTCTCTGCCTCGACCCTCGAGGCCGAGTTCAAGGGCACCCACACCTCGAACAAGGAGGCTGCGGAGAAGGTCGGTCAGCTCGTTGGCAAGCGCGCCATCGAGGCCGGCATCACCAAGGTCGCCTTCGATCGCGGTGGCCGTATCTACCATGGCCGCGTCAAGGCCCTCGCCGACGGTGCTCGTGCCGCCGGTCTCGAGTTCTAGGAGGTATGTAGCACATGGCTCGTAATCAGAAGCAGCAGCGCGAGGCCTCCGAGTTCGAGGAGCGCGTCGTTTACATCAACCGCGTGTCGAAGACCGTCAAGGGTGGTCGTCGCATGAGCCTCGTCGCTCTCGTCGTCGTTGGCGACGGCAAGGGTAACGTCGGCGTTGGCATGGGCAAGTCCGCTGAGGTGCCCCTGGCCATCTCCAAGGCGTCTCTCGATGCCAAGAAGAACATGTTCCACGTGCCGGTGACCGAGCAGGGCACCATCCCGCACGAGGTTCTCGGCCACTTTGGTGCCGGCCGCATCATCATCAAGCCCGCTGTCGAGGGTACCGGCGTTATCGCCGGCGGCGCTGTGCGTCCCCTCTTTGAGCTTGCTGGCATCAAGAACGTCCTGTCCAAGTCCCTCGGTACCGACAACGGCCTCAACATCATCAAGGCTGCCGTCGAGGGCCTCAAGGAGCTCTCCAGCCCTGAGGACGTCGCGGCTCGCCGTGGCCTGACGGTCTCCGAGATGTTCGTCGGTAAGGAGAACTAAGCATGGCTGACACCATCAAGATCAAGCAGGTCCGCAGCACCAACGGTTGCAAGCAGGACCAGGTCCGTACTGTCCGTGCCCTCGGTCTCCACAGGATCCGCGAGGTTCGCGAGATTGCTGACAACGAGTCCGTCCGCGGCATGATCTTCAAGGTCAAGCACCTTGTCGAGATTGTAGAGGAGTAGCAAATGCAGCTTCACGATCTTACTCCCGCGCCCGGTTCCACCAAGAACCCCAAGCGCGTCGGCCGTGGCAATTCTTCGGGTCACGGCACCACTTCTGGCCGCGGTCAGAAGGGCCAGGGTTCCCGCTCTGGCGGCACCAAGGGTGCCGGCTTCGAGGGTGGCCAGACTCCGCTGGCTATGCGCCTGCCCAAGCTTCCGGGCTTCCGCAACCCCCGTCGTATCGAGTACACCGCTGTTAACGTTGAGCGTCTCGAGCGTAAGTTCGAGGATGGCGCTGTGATCGACGGTGCCGCTCTTAAGGCCGCTCGCATCACCAAGAGCGAGTTCGAGCCCGTCAAGGTGCTCGGCAATGGTGAGCTCACCAAGAAGTTCACGGTCAAGGTCGACAAGGTCAGCGCTTCTGCGCAGGCCAAGATCGAGGCCGCCGGCGGAAAGGTCGAGCTGCCGTGCTAAATGGTCTTAAGAATGCTTTCCGCATCAAAGAATTGCGCGAAAAGATTCTTTTTACCATAGCTATGCTCGTCGTGTACCGCATTGGTGCGCACGTTCCTGTGCCCGGCATTCCCTTCCAGGGGATGCTGGGCCTTTTCTCGACCGATAACAATTCGGTCGCCGCAGGTGCTATGGCCCTCCTGAATCTTTTCTCTGGCGGCGCGTTGAGCTATGTTTCGGTGTTTTCGCTGGGCATCATGCCTTACATCACCAGCTCGATCATCCTCCAGATGCTCCAGGCCGTTGTGCCTTCCCTGCATGAGCTTGCCCGCGAGGGCGAGGTCGGTCAGACCAAGATTACGCAGTATTCGCGTTACCTCACCCTGGCTCTGGCAATCCTCAACTCCGTGGGTTACCTCTTCCTCTTTAAGAGCTTCGGCATCAGCTTTAACGGCGCCGGCGCTCCCGAGATCATCTTCGACCTCATGATCGTCGGCACGCTCACCGCGGGCGCCATGTTGATCATGTGGATTGGTGAGCTCATCACCCAGCGCGGTATCGGCAATGGCATGTCGCTGATCATCTTTGCGAACATCATGGCCGGTCTGCCGCAGGCGATCTTCTCCAGCACCGAGGGCAATGCCGGTGGCATCATCACCATGGTGATCATCTGCGCCATCATCCTGCTGGTTATCCCGCTGATTGTTTTCCTTGAGCGCGGCCAGCGCCGCATCCCGGTCTCCTACGCCAAACGCGTCGTTGGCCGTCGCATGATGGGTGGCCAGACCACCTACCTGCCCATCAAGGTCAACACCGCGGGTGTCGTGCCGATCATCTTCGCTTCGGCGTTGCTGTACTTCCCGGCTCAGATTGCCGTGTTCTTCCCCGGCATCGGCTGGATTCAGGCAGTTGCCTCCGCGCTTTCGACCGGTTGGCTCAACTGGGTGCTTAATGTTGTCCTCATCGTGTTCTTCGCGTACTTCTACACCTCCATGGTGTTCAACCCCGATGACACCGCCGACAACCTTAAGAAGCAGGGCGGCTTTATTCCGGGCGTTCGTCCGGGTAGGGCTACCGCGGCCTACATCAAGAACGCGCTCAACAAGATTACGCTTCCCAGCGCTGTCTTTTTGGCGCTCATCGCCATCGTGCCTTCGATCATCTTCTCCTTCACGGGTAACCATCTGATTCAGGCATTTGGTGGCACGTCCATCCTCATCATGGTCGGCGTCGTGCTCGACACGGTCGATAAGCTCGAAGGCCAGATCAAGATGTATGATTACGATGGATTCTTTAAATAGGCTAGAGGAGGATTGCTCATGAACCTCGTATTGCTCGGAGCTCCGGGTGCCGGTAAGGGTACCGTCGCACAGGAGCTCGTCGCCGAGTTTGGCGTCGCCCACATTTCCACGGGCGACCTGCTGCGTGCTGCCGTCAAGGGCGGCACCGAGCTTGGTATTCAGGCTAAGAAGTACATGGACGCTGGCGAGCTCGTTCCCGACCAGCTCGTGATCGACCTTGTCAAGGAGCGCCTTGCCGCCGATGACGCCCAGCAGGGCTTCATTCTCGATGGCTTCCCGCGCAACACCGCCCAGGCTGTGACGCTCGATTCCGAGCTCTCCGCCATGGGTCGCGAGATCGATTGCGCCCTTCTGGTCGATGTGGCCCCTGAGGTCATTATCGATCGTCTGTCTTCGCGTCGCACCTGCCGCGCCTGCGGTTACACCGGCACTGCTGCCGATGCCACCTGCCCCAAGTGCGGTGGCGAGATGTATCAGCGCGACGACGACAAGCCCGAGACCATCAAGAACCGTCTCGACGTCTACGAGAAGTCCACGAGCCCGCTCGTCGACTACTATCGTGGCCAGGGTCTGCTCAAGTCGGTCAACGGTGACCAGGCTCGCGAGACCGTGTACGGGGATGTCAAAGAGGCTCTCGGTCTATGATCAAGATTAAGTCTGCAACGCAAATCGAGCAGATGAAGAAGGCAGGAGCGCTATCTAAGATGGCGCTCCGCCACGTTGGAGCCATGGTGCGCCCCGGCGTTTCGACTTTTGAGCTCGATCAGCTCGCGGAGCAGATTATCCGCATGCATGGCGGCACCCCTGCCTTTAAGGGTTACGGCGGGTTCCCGGGAACCATTTGCGCATCGATCAACGATGCCGTGGTCCACGGTATTCCCAACCCCGACATGATCCTGCGCGATGGCGATATCATCTCCATCGATACGGGAGCCGTTGTCGACGGTTGGGTCGGCGATAACGCATGGACGTTTTTCGTCGGCACCCCCACGCCCGAAGCCAAGGCTTTGTGCGAGGTCACGCGCGATTGCCTTAAGGCTGCCATCGAGCAGACTGTTCCCGGTAACCATATCGGGGACGTCGGTTATGCCGTTCAGTCCCTCGCCGAGTCTCACGGTTACGGCGTGCTTCGTGATTATGTGGGTCATGGCATTGGCCGCGTGATGCATGAGGACCCCAACGTTCCTAACTATGGAAAGAAGGGGAGGGGCGTTCGCCTCCAGGCCGGCATGGTCATTGCCATCGAGCCGATGGTTACGATGGGTTCCAACCATGTGAGCACGGGCTCCGACGGTTGGATTGTTACGACCAACGACCACCTGCCCGCCGCGCACTATGAGAACACCGTCGCCATTACCAATGACGGTCCGGTGATCCTCACCACCGACGCGCAAGGTGCTTGGTGTTCGCTCCAAGGCGGAGAAATGTAACAAGTTCCGCTTAGTTGTGGAGCCATTACGAAGTTATTACGATGCGTGCATACGTGTTGTAGAATACTCAATCGCTGTCGTTTTCTAGAGAAAGATGATTGCTTGTGAAGAAGGAAGACGCAATTGAGCTCGAGGGTACGGTAAAGGAACCGTTGCCCAATGCCATGTTTAAGGTTGAGCTCGAGAACGGTCATTCGGTTCTGTGCAACATTTCTGGCAAGATCCGAATGAATTACATCCGTATTCTCCCCGGTGACAGGGTTGTCGTGGAGCTTTCCCCGTACGACCTGACCCGCGGCCGCATCACCTATCGCTACAAATAGCGGCACGCATACACGCACTCCATTTCCGACTGCAGGCTTAGCTCAACCTACGGTCGGATTGTGTGTGAAGACCAGCCATAGTTTTAAACGCCTGCGGCTGGGCGAGTAGATAGTAGGGAAGTAGTTTGAGCGCTACCGAAAGGAAGAACGATGAAGGTACGTCCTTCGGTCAAGAAGATGTGCGATAAGTGCAAAATCATTAGGCGCCATGGCAAGGTCCTCGTCATTTGCGAGAACCCCCGTCATAAGCAGCGTCAGGGTTAAGAGAGGAGACTACGTTGGCCCGTATTAATGGTGTCGACCTCCCGCGTGAGAAGCGCGTTGAGATCGGTCTGACCTACATTTACGGCATCGGCCGCACCACTGCGACGAAGATCTGCGTCGAGTGCAACGTTAACGTGGATACGCGCGTTAAGGACCTCACCGAGGATGAGGTTAACGCCATCCGCGATTATATCGATAAGAACCAGATCATGGTTGAGGGCGACCTCCGCCGTGAGCGCAACCAGAACGTCAAGCGCCTTATGGACATCGGCTGCAACCGCGGCCTTCGTCACCGCAAGGGCCTCCCGGTCCGCGGCCAGCGCACCCACACTAACGCTCGTACCCGCAAGGGCCCGAAGCGTCAGATCGGTGCTAAGAAGAAGAAATAAGGAGCGCTAGATAGATGGCTACTGCTAAGAAGAACGTTCGCGCTGCCCGTCTGAAGCGCGCGGACCGTAAGAACATTTCCGTGGGCCAGGCTCACATTCGTTCTACGTTCAACAACACGATCGTTTCGATCACCGATCCCCAGGGCAACGTCATTTCCTGGAAGTCGGCTGGCCAGGTGGGCTTCAAGGGCTCCCGTAAGTCCACGCCGTTCGCTGCCCAGATGGCTGCCGAGGCTGCTGCCAAGCAGGCCATGGAGCACGGTATGAAGAAGGTTTCCGTCTTCGTCAAGGGCCCCGGCTCCGGTCGTGAGACCGCCATCCGCTCCCTCCAGGCTGCTGGCCTCGAGGTCTCGAGCATCCAGGACAAGACCCCCATTCCGCACAACGGCTGCCGCCCCAAGAAGCGTCGCCGCGTGTAACTGAAAGGATCGTATCAATATGGCAATCGACAGGACTCCTGTTCTTAAGCGCTGCCGTCAGCTCGGGATCGATCCCGCTGAGCTCGGTTACAGCAGCAAGAAGGAATCTATCCGTCAGCCCAAGCGCCGTCGCAAGGAATCTGAGTACGGCATGCAGCTGCGCGAGAAGCAGAAGGTCAAGTTCATCTATGGCGTTCTGGAGAAGCAGTTCCACGGCTACTTCAACAAGGCCCGCAAGATGAACGGCGTCACCGGTGAGAACCTCATGATCATCCTTGAGTCTCGCCTCGACAACGTCGTCTTCCGTCTTGGCTTCGCCCGCACCCGCAAAGAGGCTCGTCAGTCCGTCCGTCACGGTCACTTCACCGTGAACGGCAAGCGTGTGGACATCCCGTCCTACCGCGTCAAGGCCGGCGACGTCGTCGCTGTCGGCGAGAAGTTCCGTGACCTCCTCCCCATCAAGGAGGCCCTGATTTCCTCCGAGCGCTTTGAGGTCCCTGGCTGGCTCGAGGTCGATATCGAGAAGCTGTCTGGTAACGTGCTCGCTCTGCCGACGCGTGAGCAGATCAGCGGTGATATCAACGAGCAGCTCATCGTCGAGCTCTACTCTAAGTAGTCCATCCGGGCTGCTGAGGCTGGAGGTAATACATGTCAGAATTCATTAGGCCTCAGGTTCAGGTCGAAGAGATCAACGAGACGTCTGCTCGTGTCTCCGTCGAGCCGCTCGAGCGTGGTTACGGCGATACGCTGGGTAACTCCCTTCGTCGCGTTCTTCTGTCCTCGCTCGAGGGTGCCGCCGTCGAGGCTATTCAGATCGATGGTGCGCAGCACGAGTTCATGACCATCCCTAACATGGTCGAGGATGTCACCGACATCGTCCTGAATGTCAAGGGTCTTGTCTTCAGGGCTCTCGGCACGACCGACGAGGCGACCGCCACCATCTCGGTTGACGGCCCCTGCGAGGTCACCGGTGCGGACTTCTTTATTCCGTCCGAGTTTGAGCTGGTCAACCCCGAGCAGCACATCGCTACGCTCACCGAGGGTGGCCATCTCACCATGAGCATGCGCATCGGCTATGGCCGCGGCTATGTCTCTGGCGAGGCCAACAAGCGCGACAACGATCCCATCGGTGTGATCCACGTCGACTCGCTGTACTCGCCGGTTTCCCGTTGCGCCAAGCTCGTTGAGGCTTGCCGTGTCGGTCAGCACACCGACTACGACCGCCTTGTCCTCGAGATCGAGACCAACGGCTCCATCGCCCCGCGCGACGCCGTGGTCCAGGCTGCCAATATCATCAATCAGCATATGGCCGCCTTTATGAACCTTGCCGAGACCCCCGAGGTTGAGGAGGAGGCTTCGATCTTCGCTCCCGATGTCACCAACGACAACGCCGAGCTGGACAAGCAGATCGAGGATCTGGACCTTTCCGTCCGTTCTTACAACTGCCTTAAGCGCGCCAGCATTCACTCGGTCCGTCAACTCGTTGAGTTCTCGGAGAACGATCTGCTCAACATCCGTAACTTCGGTGTTAAGTCGATCGAGGAAGTGAAGGACAAGCTTGAGTCCATGGGCCTGAGCCTGAAGGCTTAATGCTTCGCATATTTGAGGAGAAACTAGACCATGCGTCACAACGTTAAGAAGGGCCTGAAGCTCGGCACCGATGCGAGCCACACCAAGGCCATGAAGAAGAGCCTTGCTAAGGCCCTCTTCGAGAACGACCGCATCAAGACCACCGAGACCCGCGCTAAGGCGCTGCGTTCGGTCGTCGATCCGATCATCACTTGGGCCAAGAAGGGCGACCTGCACTCTCGTCGTCTGGCTATCGCCAAGCTCGGCGATAAGCAGCTCGTTGCCGAGATCTTCGACAAGGCTGCCCAGGGCATGTGGCAGGACCGCAACGGCGGTTATACCCGCATCATGAAGCTCGGCAACCGTAAGGGCGACAACGCTCCTATCGTTATCATGGAGCTCGTCACCGAGCCTTGCACGCCTAAGGCCAAGAAGGCTGCTCCGGCCCCCAAGAAGGCCGCTGCTCCCAAGAAGGTCGAGGCCGTCGAGGAGGCTCCTGCTGAGGAGACCGCTGAGTAGACAATCCGTCTGCATAGGCTATATTCGAGGGGTACGTTCGCGTACCCCTCTTTTTTTGTCGCGATACCGTTGATTGTTTGTTGGGAGCGCCCATGACCGCGCCGTCTGATTTCAATTCGATTCCTGAGCTCGATGCCACGCTTGTATTCTGTGTTGCCTATGATGGCTCGTCCTATAGCGGATTTGCCGAGCAGCCGGGCCAGACGACCGTTGCGGGCGAGTTGCGCCGCGCTATCGAGACGCTGCTGCGCCGCCCGATCGATCTGACGTGTGCGGGTCGTACCGATGCCGGCGTGCATGCGGTGGCCCAGTACATTAGCGTGCCCGTAACGGACGCTGAGCTTGCTCTGACGCGCCGTAGGTGGCTGAGGGCTATGGATGCCCTCCTGCCCAAAGATATCGCCATAAACGAGGTCTACAAGGCCCGTAGGGGCTTTTCTGCCCGCTTTGACGCGCGGTCCCGTACGTATACGTACCGTATTGCCGATCGCGATGCGCGCCCCGTGCTCTCGCGCGGTGCGGTGTGGTGGCATCGCTATCCCCTCGACGTCGATGCGATGGCGGCCGCCTGCCCTGCGCTTTTGGGCGAGCAGGACTTTAAGAGCTTTTGCAAGGTTGCCTCTGCTGTGGGCAAGCCCACGCACCGCTGCGTGATGCGTGCGGAGTTTGGCCACGAGGTCGCTTTTGGCGAGGATATCCTGACCTTCACTATCGAGGGCAATGCGTTTTTGCACTCGATGGTGCGTACCATTGTAGGAACGCTCGTGGAGATTGGCATGCATCGTCGCGATCCCCAGTGGATGCGCGAGGTTATTGACGCCCGTGACCGAACCGCTGCGGGTCCCACGGCGCCTGCCTGCGGCCTTACGTTTATGGGTGTGGATTACGGCCCCGACGAGCTTGTCGTTCTCGACTAGGGGAGTGCTCGGCGCGTCTGTGCCTTGCACATACTATGTGTGAGCTGCGCGTGTGCAACATCTGTTCTTGGCGTGCAACATGTTAGGCGGCTCGTTGCTTTTATAGCTCGGGTGTACCATGAACGACAGTTTGATTTGGTGCTATCGAGAGGATGGAAAACTTGGTTCGACGTTGTTCGCATCCGCGACTTTCGGTGATCCTTGTGGTAGAAGGTTCGCCCAGCTATGCGATGCGTGCGCTCGAGAGTATCCAGAACCAAGACCTCTATGATTTGCAGATTGTCGTTGTCTGCCGCGATGCTGTGCCCGGTGTGCGCCATTCGCTTCAAGTTGCTGCCGACAGGGACATCCATATTGATTTGATTGACGTCGAGGACGCGAAGCGCGGCGCTTGTCTTCGTGCCGGTTTTGATGCCTCGCGCGGCTCTCAAATCATCGCCATGAACGCCGATGAGTGGTTTGCTCCGCAGGCCCTTTCCAAGATGGTCGATATCGCGTGCGATACTGCGGCAGACATTGTGCTCCCCTCGGTGTCGCTCGATCGATACGATGCGCATCGCGAGCGTCATTCGCGCGTCTTGGATGCTGCCTCTATTGCCATAGAAGACGAGTCTTCTATGGTGACTGGGCTGCCCCAGTTGATTTTAGGCGGCTTGGTTGCTCAAGTCTCTGGCGTGATGTACAGCCGTCCACTGTTTGAGGCATGTCTTTTGTGCGATAAGACGTTTCGCACGGTTGGGTTTATGGCGTGCGCGCTCTCGCAGGCACAGCGCGTCTCCGGATGCGGCGACGCTTGTTTCCACGCGGCGGCGCCTAAGCTTACAGATGCCTTTGATCCCACCATGTATGCCAAGGTATCCGATGACGCCCGGGCGCTCGACGAGCTTGCGGACTCACTCTCGGAAGCAGATAGCGGTGGTCGGCTCAAGCTGGCAAGCCAAAAGTTCTACTTTGCCGGACTGGTCGCCTGCATCGAGAATTTGTGTCTGAGCCCGCATGGAGTGTCGTCAATCGAGCGTTCCGCCCGCATGCGTGATATGCTCGAGGCGCCTCGAACCCGTCAGATGGTCGCCGCGCTCAAGGATAACCATCGGGGACTCGGTCTGTTGTTTGGGCCGATCGCCAGCGCCAAGCCCGCGCGCTGCGTGATGTGTACGCATCTGGCAGCTTTTCTTAACCGGACGGGCGCAAAAACCGCCTAAACGGCTCATTACGAAACAAACTTGCATAGAATTGTTTCGAAATGCGTTCTTATACACAAAAGCCTTCAAATAGCGTTAAACTATTCAATCACTGATTGATTGTCTCCGCCATCTTTTGGAGAGAGGGTTTGTATGGCTAAAAAACGCAATGGGCGCCAGGATGCCATTAGAGATATTGTGCGCAATAAGGATGTCCGCACGCAGCGCGTGCTGGTCGATGAGCTCCGTGCTATGGGCTTTGATTGCACGCAGGCGACTGTCTCTCGCGATATTGCCGATATGGGGCTGCGTAAGCTCCCTGAGGGCATCTATGTTCTGGCAGAGGACCTGCACCTGCAGCGTATGGTTTCCGAGCTCGTAACGGGCGTTCTGCGTACCGATAATCTGGTTATGATCAAGGCTCAGCCTGGCACGGCTTCCGGCATCGCCGCCGCCGTTGATGCGGCAGAGTTGCCCGATGTGCTTGGCTCGCTTGCCGGCAACGATACGATTTTGGTTATTGCCCAGACGGCCGAGGACGGCGAGCGCCTCGAGGCGCTGATCAATAAGCTGAGCAATTCTCGCAAGTAGGTGTGCGGGCCGCGCGCTCGGCATTGCGTGCGCTGACATAGTGGCTTGTAAGGGGCATCGACGTTGGTCGGTACCCCTTTTTGTTTGCCGGTATAAAGACCGCCCACCAGGTCGCTTCAAACTAAAAGGCCCCGAGCAGTTCAATAAGCTGCTCGGGGCCTTGTTGGCTTTAGTCGCGTACTTCTTAGCCGACCGTATCGTCAGGCGTGGGCGAGGGGTCGGGAGTGGGCGTAGGCGTAGGCGTGCCGCCATCGCCGCCGGTCGAGCCACCAGTGGAGCCGCCCGTCGAGCCACCAGTGGAGCCGCCCGTCGAGCCACCGGTCGTACCGGTGCCGCCGGTGGTGTCGCCGCCCGTGGTCTCGGTGGTCGTGGTCGTCGTGGTAGTTGTTGTGGTGGTTTCCTCTTCCTCTTCGTCCTCGTCCTTGTCGTCGTTCTCCGACTTCTTGGTGTTGTTGGTGCCGTAGAACTTCCAGACGCTGTTGTTCTTGTAGGTGGGCGCCGTTCCGGTCGCAAACTCCTCGCGCTCGGTACCGGTCAGAACGGTGTTCATAAACCGCTTAAAGACAGGTAGGTTGGTGCTGTCGCCCAGCAGGTCCGTGCCGTATTTTTGGATGGGAATCTCACCCGCGGAATAGCCGGTCCACAGGGCGCATGCCAGCTGCGGGGTATAGCCGCAGAACCACAGGTTGGTGGTGTTGTCGGTGGTGCCCGTCTTGCCGGCATAGGGCTGGTTGACACTCAGGGCGCCGGCAGCACCCGTACCGCTGCCCTTCATGACGCCGGACAGAACATCGGTGACCGCGGCGGCCTCGCCCTCGGTAAGCACCTGTGAGGGATTGTCGGTGTGCTGGTACAGCACCGAACCGGTACGAGAATCAATCTCGGTGATGGCGATCGGCTGGCGATAGTAGCCGCCGTTGGCAAACGTCGCGTAGGCGGCGGCCATCTCGAGCGGCGAGATCGAGCCGGTGCCGAGGGTCATGACGGGAACGTCCTCGATGTTGTCCTTGGCGGGGTCGATGCCGAGCTTTTTGACGAGCGAGATGATCTTGCTGTTGCCGACGGCTTCCGCCACCTGGATGTAGCCGGTGTTGGAGGAGTATGCCGTCGCCTGCTTAAGCGTGATGTTGCCATAGCTCTGGTTGGCGTAGTTTTGTACCTCGGTTGTGGTGCCCTTGGCCTTGAGCGGCGAGTTGCAGTTGAGGGTGACGTTGGGGTTCATGCCGTTTTGGATGGCAGTTGCCAGCGTAAAGGCCTTAAAGGTGGAGCCGACGGGACGCTTGGCCGTGGCATGGTTTACGTGGTTCTCGTCGGCGTTGTAGTCGTAGCCGCCCACCATGCACTTGATGTAGCCGGTCTTGGGGTCGACGACGACCATGCCCATGTCCAGGCCGTCAAGCGAGAGCGTGTCGAGCTGCTCGCGGACGGCATTCTCTGCCACCTGCTGCATCGTGGGGTCGATGGTGGTCTTGACGGTCAGGCCGCCCTTAAAGAGCACGTCGGTCGAGAACTCCTGCTCCAGTAGCTGCTTGACGTAGGAGACAAAGTAGGGCTGCGAGTATACGTCGACGCCGCTGCCCGAGATTTCGGTCACGTTGAGGGTGATGGGCTCGGCCTGTGCGGCATCGTGCTCCTCCTGGGTGATGTGGCCCAGGCGCAGCATGTTGTCGAGAACCTTGTTGCGGCGGGACAGCGCCAGGTCGGGGTTGACCGTGGGGTCGTACTGCGAGGGCGAGTTGGGAAGGCCGATGAGCAGCGCGGCCTCGCTCAGGGTGAGGTCGGCGGCGCTCTTGGACAGATAGGTCTCGGCTGCGGCCTCGATGCCGTAGGCGCCGTGGCCGTAATAGATGGTGTTGAGGTACATCATGAGGATCTCGTCTTTGGAGTACATGTCCTCCATCTTGATGGCGATGTAGGCCTCGCGCACCTTACGCTCAATGGTCGAGTCGAACTGCTCCTCCTGCAGGATGGTGTTGCGCACAAGCTGCTGGGTGATCGTCGAGGCGCCTTCGTGCCCGCCGCCGAGGGTTGCCACCGCAGCACGCGCGATACCCCACAGGTCGATACCGCCGTGCTCGTAGAAGCGCTCGTCCTCGACGTCAACGGTGCCCTGCAGCACGTAGGGGGAGACCTCGTCCTTGGTGATGGACTTGCGGTTTTGCGTGTAGAAGCTCGCGATCTTGTTGCCGTTGCAGTCGACGATCTCGGTGGGCTCGCTCACCAGATACGCGTTGGCGTCGGTGTAGTCGGGCAGATCGGACAGCCAGCGGTTGACGTTGCCGACCATGCCGATGCCAAATGCCACGCCCGCAATCAGCAGAAAGCCCAAAAACGAGAGCAGGATTATGGGCAGAGCATGCGTCTTTGAACGGCTGCGTCCCTGTCGTTGGCGAGGACCCATATATTGACCTCCAGGTATGTCGTGCCGGACGGTGGATGTGCCGTCGGGGCAGGATGGACATAAGTTATTACACGATAAACCAAACGGGGCGCGCGAGGCCTCGTGTATGCTGGAAGACGGCATTTTTCAGAGTGAATGCATACCTTGGTAAGGAGTTTGTCGATGGCGATTCGGACGATGGGGCCGAGCGGACAATACGAGACTGGATTGGATGCTGCCGGTGCGGCGCTGCCCGAGCTGCTGGCGCCGGCGGGCGGACTCGACCAGATGCTTGCGGCCATCGCCGCGGGTGCCGATGCCATCTATGCGGGGTTGGGCGGCTTTAACGCCCGTGTGAGCGCCCATGGCTTTACGGATAACGAGTTTGCGCGCGGCTGCGCCGTGGCGCATGCCCATGGCGTGCGTGTGTACGTAACGCTCAACGTGTTCGTGTTTGACGATGAGTTGTCCGACGCGGTGGCGTTGGGAGCTCATGCACTGGAGCTGGGCGCCGATGCTCTGATTGTGGCCGATGCCGGGTTGGCCCGCGCGCTGAGCGCGGCGATTCCCGGGGTCGAGATTCACCTGTCTACGCAGGCGGGCGTTCATAGCGAAGGCGCCGTGCGGCTTGCCGCCGATGAGCTGGGGGTCGAGCGCGTGACGACGGCACGCGAGCTGACGGTCGACGAGATTGCGGCGCTCTGTGCCACGGGCGTGCCCATCGAGGTATTCTGCCACGGTGCGATTTGCATCGGCTATTCGGGGGCGTGCGAGTTCTCGGCCCTGCGGCGTGGGCGCTCGGCGATGCGCGGCGACTGCACGCAGCCGTGCCGTCTGGCGTACGACCTAGTGGACGAGGCGGGACAGAGCGTTGTCGCCGTCGAGGGAGATCGCCTGCTGTGCCCGCGCGACCATCTGGGTATTGCGCATCTGACCGAGTTTGTAGATGCCGGCGTGGCGTCGCTCAAGATCGAGGGGCGCATGAAGAACCCCGATTACGTATTCAATGTGGTGCGGGTGTGGCGCCGGGCGCTCGATATGCTGCGCGACGGCGCGTGGGACCCCGGTGCCGTGGAAGAGCTTGAACGCGAGCTGGGAAGGTCGTTTAACCGTGGGTTTACCGATGCGTATCTGCGAGGGCGTTCGGGTGCCGAGCTGATGAGCTTTGAGCGCGCAATTAACCAGGGCGTGCGCGTGGGACGCTTGGTCGCTGTGGGCCACGAAGAGGCGACCGTTGAGCTCGACGCCGCCGTGGCGGCGGGTGACACGCTCGAGATCCGGTTTTATCCGGGTGTCGACGCGCGTCCCGATGTGCCCAAGCGCTGGCCGCAGGTGCCCTGCCCGGTGGATGCCGCAGCGGGGAAGCGCGTCGTCGTGCATTGCAAGCGTAAGGTGGACACGGGCTGTGAGGTATACCTGATTCGCAGCGCCGGCGTGCTGGATCAGACGGCGGCGGTGTTGGAGCGCATGCGGGCCGAGACGGATGCGATTGCGCCCGTTGCACGTGCCGTTGAGGTACTGCCCTTTGAGGATGTTGTGGTGGATGGCGGTGCGTCGACGGAGTTGGTGGAGTGCGCGGTTTCCGCTCGCATGGTTTTTGCTTGGCAGCTGATGGATGCCGACCCGCGCGGAGAGCTCGATTTGTCCGACGCCGTTGTGGTGCTGGACGAGGTGTGCCGCACGGGTGACGCTGACCGGACCCGCTCACTGATGCAGCGTGCCGGGCGCGTCGTCTGCCGCAACCTAGGACAGGTGGTGATCGCTCGCGAGCTGGGTGTGGCGTTTGACGTGGCGGCGCCGGTGTTCTGCGCGAATCGGGCCACGCTTACCTGGCTGCGCGGACTCGGTGCGGGGCGGGTGTGCTTGCCGGCCGAGTTGCTCGGCAATGATGCGGAGCGTATTGCCGAACTGGCTGCTGAACCCGGCGTCTTGGGTCTGGTCGACGCCGACCGTCCCGAGCTTATGGTGTGCGAGCACTGCCTGCTGACCGCCGAGGGTGCCTGCGCCAAGGATGCAACAGGGCAGGTTCGTTGCCGTGACTGCTCGCGCCGTCAGCAAACACGATATTTGGTCGAGCGCGACGGCATGCGCCTGCCGGTCGCCGTTGATGCGTGCGGCAGGACGAGGATTTTCCTGTCGTAGGTGTTCGGCCGCGCCGTTTTGGTTATCATAAGAGAGTTTATGAACTTCCAGCACCGCCGTATCCGGTGAGGGTGCTATGGCAAAAGGAGGATACCCAATGCTGTCTGTTGACGAGCAAATGCGTATCATCACCTCGGGCGCCGCGAAGATCGTCCCCGAGACCGACCTTCGCAAGAAGCTTGAGAAGGGCGAGCCCCTCAACATCAAGCTCGGCGTCGACCCCACTAGCCCCGACCTGCACCTGGGCCATGCCGTGCCGCTGCGCAAGATGCGCCAGTTCCAGGACTTGGGCCACAACGTCACCCTTATCATCGGCAACGGCACCGCGCTGATCGGCGATCCCTCGGGCAAGAACTCCACGCGTCCGCAGCTTTCGCAGGAGCAGATCGAGGCCAACGCCGAGACCTACGTGAGCCAGGCCATGAAGATCCTGGACCCCGAGAAGACCACCATCGTGCACAACGGCGATTGGATCCTTTCGATGGATCTGGCCGGCCTGCTGCAGGTGTGCTCCAAGTTCACCGTTGCCCGCATCCTTGAGCGCGACGACTTTACCAAGCGCTACCAGTCTCAGACGCCGATCGCCCTGCATGAGTTCCTGTATCCCGTGATGCAGGCCTTCGACTCTGTGCAGATCAAGGCCGACGTGGAGATGGGCGGTACCGATCAGCTCTTCAACCTGCTCGCCGGCCGCGAGCTTATGGAGAAGATGGGCATGGAGCCCCAGATCGCGCTCACCATGCCGCTGCTCGAGGGCACCGATGGCGTTCGTAAGATGTCCAAGTCCTATGGCAACTACATCGGCCTGACCGACGCCCCCAAGGATATGTTCGGCAAGACCATGTCCATCCCCGACGAGATGATCGGCAAGTACTATCGTCTGGCCAGCTCGCTCACCCCGGCCGAGGTCGACAAGATCGACGCCGCCCTGGCCGATGGTTCTGCCGACCCCTACGATCTCAAGCGCGCTCTGGGCCGCGACCTGTGCGACACCTACCACGGCGCCGGTGCCGGCGACGAGGCTCAGGCCGAGTTCGACCGCGTGTTCAAGGAAGGCCAGCTCGCCGACTTCCCCGAGAAGCACGTTGAGCTGACTGTTAACGACGAGGGCCAGATCTACCTCGCCGGCCTGCTCAAGGACTTGGGTCTTTCGGCGAGCGCCGGCCAGGCTCGTCGCGATATCGACGGCGGCGGTGTCAAGATCAACGGCAAGGCCGTGGCTCCCAAGAGCTACAACATCGACCCGAGTGCCCTCAAGCTGGGCGACACCCTTTCCGTAGGCAAGCGCAAGGGCTTCAAGCTTATTTAGTTACGCGGTTTTACCAAACCGCGTAACCGGTCGACGCTGCAAACCCGCCAGCGCGGCAATCTGCCTTTCAACTTCGTCGGCATGACCAGAAGGTCAATGCCGCCTTGTTTCAAGGCACCTTGCTCGCTCTGGCGGGTTTTCGCTGTCGTTGCCAAGACATCGGCGCTTCCGTTGTTGTAGGTGGCAGTTAGGTGCACTCATTGGGGACAGACTTAAATGAGTGCCCACAGAATGAGAGTGGATAATCTTCCGTTTTTGGCCTGCTTGGGGGTTCAAAGTGGGAGATTATCCACTCTCATCATTTTGCGGCACTTGGGGACGTTCCTTTTAATATGAGCAGGACATTGTCAAGA
>NZ_QSTE01000041.1:0-556 GCF_003438115.1 Collinsella sp. OM08-14AT | reverse complement strand
AGATATATTGCCAGACCGGAGGGGCGCCGGGGGCGGGAATCGCGCACTCCATATTTTGTTCACAAATGAATTAGCTGGCTCCGAGTTGCTCAGAGTCACACATTTGGTCATAAACCATGGACAGACCGTATGACCTCGGGAATCTTGCTGTCCACTGTAGACATAGCATCTTTATACCCTCGTCGGTCTCTGCTAGTTAGCTCGTCATAAATAGAAGGACAACGTTAACAAACCTATAAAACGCCAGCGGGGGCTCTATCACTAATTAGATAGAGCCCCCGCTGGCGGAGTGTATTTGATTGAAACAATACCCCTTAACTGATTTACTGGAAATAAGGAGCAAAAGAACCGTCCGGATATACGTGGCGACAGAACCCTAGAGTCGACTGAGCGCCACCAGAAAGCGACATAAGCAAAAAGATCGGATCTACCTCACCGCGGACGACAACGATGCCCTCGACTAAAGCCAATCCGAACACACCTAAAACAGATAGTGTAAATGTCGGGTTGTATATCGCAAAAAAGGGGGAGGCCGCGAGGCCTCCCCATTCCAAGT
>NZ_QSTE01000040.1:0-1039 GCF_003438115.1 Collinsella sp. OM08-14AT | reverse complement strand
GCCATGGGCTTCGCCATGCTCGGCCGCCTGGTGCTCACCAAGCAGCTCGTGCCCTTCTACTTCCTGGGCTTCCTGCTGTGCTCCTACGCCAACGTGCCCGTCCTGGGCGTCGCCCTGATCGCCATCATCATCGGCATCGACAAGTTCGACCTGCTCGGCCTGGGCGGAGCCCAGCCCCAGCTCTCCGCGGAAGGGGATGAGGACGATGACTTCTAGTCCCGAGAACAAGATCACGCGCTCCGACCTCGTCAAGAGCGCCGTCAACGTCGGCGCCCTGGGCATGGAGTTCTCCTGGACCTACTACAAGCAGATGAACATCGCCTTCTGCCTGATGGTCGCCAACATGCTCAAGAAGATCTACGCCGGCCGCCCCGACGATTACGCCGAGGCCCTGCACCGCCACTGCGCGTTCTTCAACATCACCGTCCAGTTCGCCCCGTTCGTCGGCGGCATCGCGATGGCCATGGAGGAGAAGGTCGCCCGCGGCGAGATCGAGCCCGAGAGCGTCAACGACGTCAAGGCCGCCCTCATGGGCCCGCTGTCCGGCATCGGCGACTCCATCTTCCTGTCGACGCTGCGCGTGGTCGCCGCCGCCGTGGGCATCAGCCTGTGCCAGGCCGGCAACCCCTTCGGCCCCATCGCCTTCCTGCTCATCTACAACGTCCCCGGCTTCGCGCTGCGCATCTGGGGCGCCGTCAAGGGCTACGAGCTGGGCGTGGGCTTCCTGGACGAGGCCCAGAGGACCGGCCTCATGCAGAAGATCATGACCTGCGTGGGCATCGTGGGCGTCATGGTCGTGGGCGCCATGTGCAAGGACATGTTCTGGGCCAGCATCCCGGTGGCCATCGGCTCGGGCGACGACGCCCAGACCCTCCAGGACATCCTGGACGGCATCATGCCCGGCATGCTCGGCATGATCGCCTTCTGGCTGTACTACTGGCTGCTGTCCAAGAAGATCAACCCCATGGTGCTGATCGTGGCCACCATGGCCGTGGGCATCGTCGGCGCGTTCTTCGGCGTGCTGGCGTAAGGGCCCGGC
>NZ_QSTE01000004.1:132649-133011 GCF_003438115.1 Collinsella sp. OM08-14AT | reverse complement strand
GCGCCTCGATTGCTCCGCTGGTATATAACAGGCTCTCCGTCAAGGTCGTCTTACCTGCGTCTACATGAGCAAGAATGCCAATATTGATGATTTTCATATGATTGTCCTCCATACAAGGCCCAGAAGGGCGCAAAAATCCCCAGCGACAAATACTTTTACCGCTGGGGATGATAGGTAGGACACACATGAAAACTGCGGCCAAGGCTGGCCGTTGTCTATCACGATATGAAATGAAAAGGCAAAAGTATTCTTAAATTGGGTACAAAAACCAAGCCCTCTCCTTGAGGACGTTTGTCTTTGTTCCCATTATCAAATTTTATTTAAGAATACCTTGCCGCATATTGATAAACTCCTTTGCTTGG